>CAYLUO010000109.1:0-1500 GCA_964386885.1 uncultured archaeon | reverse complement strand
AATTAAAGAACTTTTTCTCGATATTTTATCGAGTGCTGACTTTAAATCTTATTATGATACCTCTTTTAGAGGGGGATGGAAAGGCTTTGTTGATAATCTAAAACGGCAAAAAGAAATATTAGAGAAAAAATTGGACAGCGAAGAATATCAGATTATTGTTGGAGGCTTTTTCGTCATGGCTTATTCAATTGCAAATGCTTCAGGTGAAATTTTGGGTACGGGTAAAAGAATTTGTAAAGAAGAGGCTGATATTTTGGATCTCGTCATCAGCATTTTTAATATAGATTTCAAAAGATATTCATCTAATTTTAAAGAGGAATCTAAACTCATTTGGGTTTCTTTTCTTTCCAGTCATTTACAACCAGAAAAGGACAAAATAGAAAAATTGGAAAAATTAAGAACCAATTATAGTATCCCAAATCGTTTATTTGCCTTAAGAATATTAAGTTCTCCGACTAGCACAATAAAAGTACAGGAGTACAATTATCAGAAAATAAAAAAAATTAATCCTAATATTTCTGAGAAGAAAATACTTAAGAAGGTTCTCATTGATAGACTTAATACTCCTCCAATTACCAATTTGTCAGAAGAGGAAATAAACGAAGCTATGAAAACAATAAATTCCCTTAATGATTTATGTGATTTTGTAGTTGCTTTAGATGAAAAAACCCCTTCTTTATCTGATCCCTTGGGAATTGGAAAAAAAATAGATATGATATTAGCTGAGAAAACAACCGAAGAACCTCAAATAAAGGAAGAAAATCTTGTTTTAAAATTAGGCGATAGGGAAGTATCTATGAGTACCTTTTTAGAAGAATTGAATTTGCTTCTAAATGAGTTACTTGAAGTAGACGAACCTTTTGTTAAGATTAGACAGCTTGAATTTTTAACAATTATCTCTAAAGTGGATAGGTTACCAATTTTGCAAAGAGTTGATTTTATAGAGTTAATTGATTTTTGTGATGCTCTTATAAGATATGGCGTAGGGGTGGCAATTGTTCTTTTTAAATTACTTGAAAATAAACTTATAAAAATTAAAACTCCCCCCTATCCTAAAGAATCTTATGAGCGAATCTTCGAAGAATATAGCGAGGAAGATTTGTCGAAGAGATGTCCCTGTGATTGGCTTTTTATAAAAAAAGTTCTTGAAAATGTTGTTGGTACTCATGTAGAGAATCTTCTCACTCACGAAGCTTGGGATTTTTTTTCAACGGATGATATAAATACTATTAAAGAATCTTTTATTAGAGATTTTGTGTATAGAGGATTTTCTATAGGATTAGAATCTGCTAATTATTAATAGAAAAAGAAAAATAATCAACGTGGAGTTTATTATTTTCAAAGCAGGTGAACTTAAAAATATAAAGAAGGTCTTAGAAAATAGGGGGTAAGTTGTGTCTAGATATTTCATATACGCCCGAAAATCAACGGACGAAGAAGACAGGCAAATTCTTTCAATCGATTCTCAACTTCGGGAACTTCGAAATCTCGCGGAAAAAG
>CAYLUO010000108.1:0-1503 GCA_964386885.1 uncultured archaeon | reverse complement strand
AAATATAACAAATATAAAAGGAAACAAAATAGAAATGGATCTGAAAATTCCTGTATGCGCTGATATAGGAGACAGAGTTGTTCTTTTCCGCCAAATATTTGGAAGATGGAGATTAATTGGTTATGGAATTTTAGTTGATCAAAAATGAAAACAATTGTTTTAGACACAAATTTCCTTACAATTCCATATCAATTCAAAGTTGACATTTTTGAAGAATTTAACAGGCTTGTAGATGAAAAATATGAGTTAGTAACTATAGATAGTGTTATAAAAGAATTAAAAGAACTTTCCAAAGGAAGAGGCAAGGATTCTATTGCAGCTAGAATTGGTCTAGAGTTTATAGAATCAAAAGATATTAAAATTATAGAAACAAAAGGGGAGAATACTGATACAGCTTTATTGAACCTTGCTGATAAAGATATAATTATAGCCACAAATGATAAAATATTAATACAAAAACTAAAAAACAATAAAAGAAACATTATAAGATTAAAACAAAAAAAATATTTAGTGATAGAATGACTGTATACATATTCGGGCATAAGAACCCTGACACAGATACAATATGCGCTTCTATAGCTTATGCTACCTTTAAAAAACTTAAAGGAATTGACGTAAAAGCTGTAAAACTTGGAAAGATAAATTCAGAAACAAAGTTTGCTCTAGATAAATTTGATGTTGAAGAACCAGAAGAAATGCATAATTTTGAGGGAAAAGATGTTATTCTAGTTGATCATACACACGAAGAACAATCTGATGAAAACATCAAAAAAGCAAATATAATTGAAATAATAGAACATCATCCACTCGGCAATATACAAACATTAGATCAATTGTTTATTAGAGTTGAACCTGTTGGTTCAAGTTCAACTATTATTTATAAAATTTTCAAAGAAGATGGATTAGATTTAGATGAAAAAACAGCAGGACTACTTTTATCTGGATTATTATCAGATACAGTTATTTTAAGATCAGCTACAACCACTGAAGATGATAAAAAAATAGCAAAAGAGCTTGCGGATCAGCTTAATTTGGATATTGAAAAATATGGTTTTGAATTGAAAAAATCTAAATCAGATATTTCCAATAAAACAGATAGAGAACTAATAGAATCTGATTTGAAATTTTATAATTCTATAAGTACAGCTATAGGACAAATAGAGGTCGTAGAAGATATAGATGATAATAGAAGAGTAAATGAATTTGATTTTGGCAGAGGTGATCCCATAAGGCCAATGTTAATCTGGCCAGAGATTATAGAAATGAGCAATTATGGATGTGAATTCCTCTCACACACGGTTAATCATAAAAGGCTGGGGCTTGCATCAGATAAGGATGTTTTGTATGAATTGGCTCAGTCTAAAAAAGATATTGAATCTCATATGGATAAGCCTGTTCTATTTTTTTCCTGGCCATATGATAATTATTCAGTTTCAAAACAATACTTATTTTCACAGGCAGGTTACAGAGGTGCTGTTAGGTATGGAGGTGGAATTGAAAATA
>CAYLUO010000107.1:0-1543 GCA_964386885.1 uncultured archaeon | reverse complement strand
TATGAAAAAAATATATTATAATGTAAAACGTATAAAACAAGGAAATTTTGAATGTGGTCCTGCCTCTTTATCCCAATTACTGGATTATTATGGTTGTCATAAAACTATAGGTGAAGTTATAAAAAAAATGGAACTATTTGTAGATTTGAGTATAGGAACTTTTGATGGATTTCTTGGTAAAGCAGCCATCGAATTTGGATTTAAGACCAGGATAATAACCCAAAATATCTATGTTTTTGATCCTACTTGGTATAAATTATCTAGAAATAAATTATTGGAAAAATTGAAAGCTTTAAAGAAAAATGTTAATCCAAAAAATAAATTTCTAAAATCTTTTAAATCATGTATTAATGGCTATATTAAATTTCTTAAAGTTGGAGGTAGAATAGAATTTACTCCATTATCAAAAAAATTATTAATTGATCTTCTCAAAAAGCACCCTATAATAATAGGAGTTTGCTCAACATATTTATATAAAGATAAAAGATATGATTTTGAAAACGAGAAAGCATCAGATATTAATGGTTATCCAGCAGGGCATTTTCTACTATTAAATGGTTATGATCCTAAAACTGACAAATTTTATGTTACAGATACATGGTATAAGGCCCCATTTAGTAAAACAGGAAAATATAAAGTTAAATCAGATATATTAATCAATGCTATGTTTTTAGGACAATCAACTTATGACAATCAACTTATAATTGTACAATTTTAGAAATTGAAAAATAATAAAACTTTATAGTGATATTTTTTAAAATATCTTAATAGTTGATGATAAATGCCAAAAATAGAAAAAATTATTGACATTAAAGGAAATAAAGGAAGAGTAATTTCTAAAGCAATAACAGATGTTATAGATGATTTTAGAGATAGAGCTCATATAAAAAGACTGGAAAAAATACAAATTTATGTCACAACAGATCCTCTTAAAACTTCCAAAAAAATAATTTTACATAAAACAAAACTGAGAAGACACGGAGAAATGAGAGAATGGATATTTCAAAATCTCCCTAGTTTTTCTTATTGGGCTAAAGGACAAACTCCATCTATAATGATTAATGCAAATGAAAAGCTTTTTGAAGGAACTAATTATACTGCAATGAAAGGACTTTTTGCACATGAATTAATGCATCTTATGAACAAAATAGATGGAATAGAAGATGAATTAGAGGATGAAGCAGAAAAAGCAGCATCAAGAATGTTTTATTATATATCAAGGCATAAAGAAGTAAAACCATTTACAAGAGAAAGATTATTAGCATCATTTGTAAGGGTAACAAGCACAGCATTGCTTCTTATAAAGGATGTTTTAGCCAATAGCAGGGCAATGAGTTTTGGATTTGATGAGGAAATATATGAATATTATAAAGAATCTAATTCTGATGTAGCAAAAACAATAAAATTCACTGAAAAATCTATAATAAAAGCATTGAAAAAAGACCAGAAACATGTTTTAGATGATGCATTCTTGGCATATTTAGGATTAAATAATATCTGGGTGACATTCAAAATGTTTCATCATGACAAATGGGCTAGAAAA
>CAYLUO010000106.1:0-1556 GCA_964386885.1 uncultured archaeon | reverse complement strand
TACAAATTTTGCCAAAAGACATTAAGTCATTTTTAGCTATATTTCCAGATTTTAAATCTTTCTGATATAGCCAATAGACCATCTCTAATATTTTATTTGAAGCTATTTTTATTTCTTCTTCTTGATTCATAATATTATTAACTTAGTAAACATTAAATGTTTACAATATAATTGCATATTAATTTAATTTAGTCAACTATTATTGTTGACATTATTCCAATTTTATTCTATTATTTAAGAAAAGTTGACTTGGAGGACTTATGAGTAAAAAATATGACTTTCTTGGTGAAAGAATTAGAAAATTAAGAGTATTAAAAAAATTTTCTCAAGAAGAACTTGGTAAAGAACTGAACCTTCCCAAACAATCAATATCAAGAATTGAAAAAGGAAATAGAAAAGTAACTAAAGAAGAACTTGAAAAAATAGCAGATTTTTTATCCGTAACACCTAAATATTTACTTGAAGATGGTTGGATAGAAAATCTATATAAAAAACCTTATGAACCACTAAATAAATGGGGTATTGAAATTCCACTACTATTTGATGAATATATACTGGAAGAAGAAGAAAATATAGACCATCTAATTGATTCTGAACAAATCAGTTTCGCAAGGGGGACAGTTAAAAATATTGAAAACACTATTAAATCTTTACAATTACTTTTAAAAGAATGCAAAGAGAAAATAAAAAGAATTCAATAATTTATGTCAGGGTATCAACAACTGAACAGGCAGAGCTTGGATATAGCCTAAAGGCTCAAGAAGAAATATGTCTTGACTATGCTAAAAGATATAAATATGAGGTATTAAAAGTATTTATTGAAAAAGGTGAAAGTGCAAAGACCTTAAACAGAACCCAGTTAAATAACATGCTGGAATACATTAGATTTAACAAAAACAAGATAGATGCACTAATTATCTATAAAATGGATAGACTAAGCAGAAATAGCCTTAATTGCCTATCAATCAGATATAAGCTAGACAAATATAATATTGATTTAAAATCAGTAACAGAACCCTTTGATGATTCTGCAATAGGAACATTTACAGCTGACTTATTTTCTATTATTGCACAGCTTGACAATAACATTAGAGCTGAAAGAACCAAAATAGGAATGAAGCAGGCAGTAAAAGAAGGCAGATGGCTTTGGAATGCACCCTTTGGATATAGCTTTGAATACATCAACCAAAAATCCTATTTAAAACCATCAGAAGATGCAGAGATAGTTAAAAAGATATTTGCCGATTTTATATCCGGTAAAAAGCAATATGAGATAGCAAGTGATCTATCTCTATTAGGAATAAATATTACAAAACAGCATCTAAATAATATTTTAAGAAACCCGCTATATATAGGAAAGCTAAAGACAAACTTTTTTGATGAATTAATAACTGGAGTACATGAACCAATTATTGATGAAATCACTTTTTATAAAGCACAAGAAGTATTTAATTCTAAAGGCAAACACTCTTATAATATAAAATATAAAGATTTATTCCCTTTAAAGAAATTTCTTAAATGTCCATACTGTAACAGAAACCTTGCAGCAAGTTACT
>CAYLUO010000105.1:0-1585 GCA_964386885.1 uncultured archaeon | reverse complement strand
CAAACATATTTGATTTTTTTAATATTCCCCAAATAACAGCTGCTGATAAAATCCATGGTATTAAAAAACTATAAAAACCAGTTTCACCTAATCTTTCTGCTATTATTTGAAATGGACTAACCATATTATCTATAGAATAATTATAAAACTAATCATAAATATTTTGCTAAGGAATTTCTTTTTTGACCCTGTTTACTAATTCTGTTAATGCTCTTACACTATCTATAAGTGCTGGCAATGCTTCTTTGAATGCTTTTTCTAGGCTTGATAAATGAGCTGCCATTTCATCTAAAGATTCTTTGAACACTTCTATTTTTGTTATTATAGTTTGTTCTGTTTGGCTTCTTCCTTTTGACATTGTTGTTAATTGATTATGAAGATCTGATAAGCTTCTTTCTAATGCTAAATTTTTTGCTTTCATTTCCATTAATTTTTGATCAACTTGTCCCATTCTTTCATGAACTACAGACTCTATTAGCTCTTCTGTTCCATATTCTTGTTGAGGATAATATTGCTGTTGTTGATATTGCATTGGTTCTGGCATTTGTGGTCCCATTGGTTCTGCTTCTTGTTGTGGAGAAAATGATTGTGATTGAAGATCTTGTAAAGTTGGTATCGTGCTTTCTTTTTTTTCTTCTGATTTTCCAGTCACACCAATTTTTAATGATTGTGTTAATGCTCTGTCAATTTCAGTAGAATCAAAACCTTCTTTTCTTAATGCATCAACAATTTCAGGTTCAGAAAATCCTCTGCCACTTAATTCTTTAACTTTATCAGTTGGAACAAATCCTTTACCCATTTTAGGACCCTTTTCAGGTTCTTTTTTACCACCTAGACCAAAAAGCTTAATCATTTTAACACCTTAATAGAATTTGTTTTACAGAATTTATATATTTCTTTTTTAGGCTTTTTTACCCAATTTATCTTCTATTAACTGCTCTACTTCTTCTCTTGATACAAATCTTGACTTTATTGGATTATACAAGTCTATCAAACTTTCCAGTTCTTTTACTTCTGTTTTTCTTGCAGATTTTTCAACATTTTTTGTCATTTTTAAGAATTCTGATCTTAATTCTCCTATATTTTCTGATAATTTGTCTATATCTTGGCCTATTTGATCAAATCCCTTTTTCAAGTTTGACAATTCTTCTATAACTCTTTCTTCAAGAGAACTGATTCTTCCTTCTGTTCCTTCATGCCTTTGCTCTAAAGTTCTTATTCTTCTTGTATTTGTGTTTATTCTAGTAACAAGTTCTGTTCCAAAAGCCTGAATATTTGGTGCTTCCTTTTTTTCAAATACCATAAAACCAATATTAATTTCGTTAATTAAATAAATTAATCTAACTGTTTTTAGAATTTTACTAATATTTCATTATTATACTTTAATAGAAATTCTTTTAGATTGTCTTTCTAATTCTTTTTTGATAAAGTAGTCTGAAATTTTGTTTCTGATTTTTATTAAATCCTGCACTAATGGATTTTTTTCATTTATCATAAACATTTTTGCTCTAGATATTGTTCTTGTTTTTTTAACAATTCCAATTTTTTCTAATTTTGGAAATATTAGATGTAAAGTTGCCCAAGA
>CAYLUO010000104.1:0-1606 GCA_964386885.1 uncultured archaeon | reverse complement strand
ATATTTGAATCTACTCTATAGCTATACGGCCCAAACGATACGGCAAATACCACAGTTTTTTCAGTATAAACAAAGAAAGCTCTATTGTCAAGTCAAGATCGTCGACTTCGCCACTAAGAGCAATACAAGAACATCACGCTCTGGAGGGCAAGAAAACAAAAAAGGGAGGAGCCCATTCTCTCCTCCCTTCTCAGGTTTTTGCTGTTTTGCAAGCAGCCTACTTCAGCAGCACCATCTTCCTCGTCTGCACAAAATCCCCAGCCTGAAGCTGATAGAAGTAGATTCCACTGGAGAGAGAAGTCACATCCCAGCGAATGCTAAGGTTAATCTGCAAAACCGCTACACCGAAACTGATGCAACGAACAAAACTTCAACTCTCTCCACTAAACTCAAATTAAAACACGGCGGTTTTGACGGGTTGAACATTTTGTTATACATTGTTTTTTTATGTTTAAGAATTTATAAAAAGGTTTCCACTCAAAGATAAGATAATGCAATTTTTAAATTTTTTATAACTAAATATGCTAATGATACATTTGAATATATTTTTCTAATTATTTCTTTATTTTTTGAATGGCCTGTATTAAATGTTAAATTATAGACAATATATTGTTCTTTTAACTTTCCTGATATCATCAGATCACTAAAAGGATTAAATATTTCAATATGTCCATCCCAACTAGTTTCATTTTCTACACCAAATCTATTTGAAGTAACTATCCAGGAATTGTACTGTTTTACGATATATTTATAACCAAAATATTTATCATCCCATTCATCAATATAATCTGCATTACTTAAAATAATCAAATCTACATTATTATCACGAGCCATTTTTATTGACTCCTTGCTTCGGATATCATAACAAATTACGATTCCAGTTGATATTCCATTAAGATCAACAATAGATATTGATTCTTGCTCAGGTTCAAAGAAATTAGAACGTAAATTTTTTTTTCTTTGAATATCAATTATCTCGCCTGAATTATTGATAAGAATTTGAGAGTTATAAATTTTACCATTATCACCTTCAGCCATACCAAAGGTTATGAACACATTGTTTTCTTTTGCTAATTTTGAGATTAGCTCAGTTGTTGAACCAGGAATTGTTTCAGCAATTTCTTTGTGATAAGTTTGAGACTCAACGTTATACCAACCTAAGATTACTTCACCAAAAACAATCAAATCAATGTTTGAATGTGTATTTTTTATATCAGTTACAAATTTCACAATTTTATATCGGTTCACGTCAGGTTCTTTATCAGGCGAAATTGCAACGGTTGCGATCTTCAATTCGTGTTTAGCATCATTAAAATACAACCATTTTTTAAAATAACTATTTCGTCTTTCAATAACTTCCATAAAAATTATAATACATAATATACAAATCGGTATTATTATTAATAATTTGTATTTTTTGAAGTTATTATACATTTTCATTCTTTACCCCAATAAAATATAGTTTTCAAAAAATTTGTATAAACAGTCAATTATAGTCTTGTATGCTGATGTAAGAATTCAATATGTTCTCCTTCTTAATTCTATAGTGTATAACAATGGTTATATGGATCCATATAACACCCCGTCATAGATAGTTTGCAATATA
>CAYLUO010000103.1:0-1614 GCA_964386885.1 uncultured archaeon | reverse complement strand
AAAGTAGACCTCTTGAAGATAATGCTCTAGAATTTTTATCTTTTCGTTTTTTTGAATTATATAATATCGAAGAATTGAATTTGTTAAAGAAGAATATCAAAAGACTTATAACTACTCCCAGAGAAGAAGAAAGGCTTAATAAATATTTCAACGAAATAAGGAATGGCACTATAACAAATTCTTTTTATACCGTTGGATTAATATCAAATAATCCCAAAAAACGCTTTTTACCATTTTCTAATTTTAGACTTTTGCGACTACCGCAAGAGGTTTCTTATATTACCGTAGGAGTATATCAGATTTTGCCTTCTTTTTTAGTAGTAACTTTTGATGTTAAACTTAATAAAATTGCTACAAAAAAGTTAATTGAAGTACAAAGCTATAATTTCCGTCCTCAAATAATATTCGAAAACATCATTCCATGGAAAGTTTGGCGAGGCATGATAGAAAATATCCCAGCCAGACAAATTAGAGAGAAAAAAGTTATAAATTGGATAAATGAATTAGAATACAAAGTAGTAAGATGTCTAAAACCATTTGTAAAAGGTTCCTTTTTTAAAAATAATAGAAAAAAGAGTTTTTCATTACCAGTGGTTGAAATCTTTAAAATGAAAGGAATCCCAAAAGATTCTAATAAGTTGCCGAATTGGATTCGCAAAGCAAATATTTGGTTGCATTCCTTTGGCTTTAATTTCAATTATAACTTATACGACCAAGGCAATATTCTATTCACGCCTTCAGATGATGGCTTTGGAAATATTAGTAAATCATACCGTTTCATTATAAGAGAAGAACACGCAAAAGATCATTTAGAACAAAATAATAGTTTAAACTTTGAAACATTTGCGTTATTCAATTGTTTAAATCCCTATATAACTATTGTAGGTTTTCTGGAAAATATAAACTTTGATATGAATATTTTAAAATCAAATATTTTCGACATTATTAAGAATAAATTCAGTTTTAGAAAAAACCGCGTTCTCGTTAGATGCATAAGAGAGAATATTCGCCTTAATGAAAAAATAATGTTTTTAAGAAGATTACAAAGCGAGTTTGAAGAATATGAAAGTTTATTCCACTTAGATTTAAGAGAGCTTGAATCATTTAACAAGGTAAAAAATTCCTCTAGTGAAAAAGATACCAATTTAACAGAATTCATAATAAACTACGTAAAATACAAAATAAAATTTATAAAAAGGAACATTGGATATATTGAGGATTCTTTCTCAAAATATCTAAGCTTAAAAAATATTGAATCTTCAACCAAAATACAAAACGCTAATTTGCTATTCACGGTAATTCTTATAATATTAACAGTTATGTTGGTTTGGTTAACTGCCACGCTTGTAAACAGTGCTATTCCTTAACAATAGGGGGAGTGATATTTGTAGTGCTTTTTCTGTTTATATTATTTCTCTAGACAATTTTTAAGCATTGATTTTTTGCGACTTGTGTTTTAACTTTTCGAGTAATTCTTGATTAAAAGAAAAGATTTCTAAAAATTTTTAGAAATCTAAATTTTCAAAATATTCTTTCAGCAAAATACCACCTAATTTTTCAATTTTCCTTTGAAAAGAATATAATAGTTTCCAATTTATAGTCAAGGCAAGCTTT
>CAYLUO010000102.1:0-1632 GCA_964386885.1 uncultured archaeon | reverse complement strand
TGTAGTTGTTTCATCCGGTGTTAAAATTACTGCCACATGATGCCAATAACTATCATTAAAATATAATGATGAATCATAATCGTTAGAATTTAAACAAAACTTTAATGTTCCATCATCATACAAGCAAACTTTTACATAGTTACTATCATCTAATCCCATAGGTATTTGATCATAATTAGCATTAGAACCGATTTCGTCACCTGTACATAATAAAGTACCAGCACTTATATCAGTATTTGCATTAAACCAATATGTTATTGTGGCATTATCACTAAATCCTGTTATTTCAGCATCTGTTAGTAGCGTTGTTCTTGTATCATTGATAGCATATCCCTTAATACCATTAATCCAATCAAAGCCAGATTCTAATTCCCAATTTTTATTATAACCAGATGAATCATAAATTGTTGATCCTGTATTTTCTTCAAAATTCCATCTACCGACTAAATCATCATTATCAACATCAGGAATTATTTCATCATCAGACCATGTCCAGTTCAAGTCAACCTCATTATTCGTATTATCAGCTGTAGCAGTTAATTCAGACGAAGATGGACCTGTCCTGTCTTTTGTTGCTGCTGAAGCAATGTTTGTATATGCACTATTTGATGAGCCTTGATAAGCCCTGACTTTATAATAATAAACTGTATTGTCTTCTAAATCATCATCTGTATAAGTTGCAACTGATGCACCAACAGTATCTATTTGTGTGAAAGAAGAACCATCTGTACTTCTTTCGATTTTAAATCCGTCTTCTACTGCAGAACCATCAGTCCATGTCAGAACTATTTTTCCTAGTTCTGAATTAAGTGGCTTGTCTGTTTGAGCTGTTGCCACTAATCCTGTTGCATCACCCATAACTATAGTAATATTAGTTTTTCCAGTTTCATTTGATGTTACATAAGCTGAATAAGTAGTTGCATTATAAATTGAGAAGAATCTCCACATTGTTCCTTCTTCTCCAGTTGCATTTACATACCAAGTTTTGTTGCATGTTTCATCTGCTTTCATATTTGAACATGTTTGTGGGTTTGATGAATTAGTATAGAATGGAGTGTCGCCTGGTGTTGTTGAGATTGCTCCTGATTTTCCTGCTTGCCATGTATTTGCACCAGTACAGCTAAATCCTCCTACAATATCACCAGTTGTTTTTTCATCATCAACATTACCATCTATAGATACTTGAGAGTTACAGTCATACAACTGACCATTATAACATAATATAGAAGCAGAAGAAGAGCTTGATGATAATTCAGATGCATCATAACAACAATTTCTTCCTGCTCCTTCTGCTTGTTCAAAATCCTCATTTGTATCATCACCACAACATTTTCCACCTGAACAACCTAAAGAACCACAATATGTTGCATCAGTTAACCAAGCACTACTATTACATGTACACCAATTTTGAACATTATCATAATTTACTGTATAAATTGGATTATAATTTATAGTATAAGTTGATTGTTCCCATGCCCATGTACCCCCTTCTGCATGAACATTTATAGAAGCATTATAGTTTCCTTCTACTGGACAGAATGTATAACCTAAACTATATGTCCAATTCTCATATTTGGGATCACCTGCACCAGTACATCCACCTGATTGAGCACTAAATGCCATTTGATATGG
>CAYLUO010000101.1:0-1667 GCA_964386885.1 uncultured archaeon | reverse complement strand
AGAGGGTCCAAAGGAGATTGATACCGAAGCCACCTGGCAGGCTGAAAAAGGAGGCTTAAGAAATATGGGAAGTGTCCTCAGTTTTCCCAGTTTTCTCCGTTCCCGATTTACGTATTTATTTTTTAATGGCAAGAACTGAAATGAAAAATACGAATCCATTTTTGATTTTACATTATTATTTAAAGTTCGGTTCCAAGGTATTTAATACTCCAAAAGAAATATTTTTTCTATCTATTTTTACCTTTATAGTTGAAAATAGAATATCTTGTCTTCCACTACTAAAAATAATCTGTTCTATGGAAAATTCTTTTTCATATCTATATATTTTATTACTTAAGTAACCGAAGAACTTATATTTTTTATAATTGCTATTTAAAACTTCCTCGACATTTTTTTTCTTTATACTAATTTTTACTTTATATTTACTTTCCAGTTTATTGACAGTATTCTTGCAGGCTGAAAGATTAATGAATGTGTCCTTTTTCTTTGAAAAAACAATGAAGTCAATTTCTTTAGCTTTCTTGCCTCTGTCTATAACTATAAAAGCTATATCGTCACCTGGGATTTGATCTTGAAATAATTCCTTTAGCTTTATTCCAGCTTTAATTTTTCTCAATTGTTGATTTGTTTCTTTAAAAAGTATAATTCTGCCTTTTATTTCATTCAATTCCTTCTTCCTTTTTTCCCAATAGTATTTTGCGCCATTTAAAACTTCTTTCTCAAATTGGTCTTTATACTTTTGGTTTATATCAAATCCAATTGCTCTTCTGTTCATTTGCTGAGCCATAGCTATGACAGAACCGGAGCCAGCAAAAGGATCAAAAATAACATCATTTTCATCTGAAGAAATTGAAAGAATCCTTTCAATTAGTGGAAAAGGAAAAGGGCAAAAGTGATTCTGGCGGCCTTACCCCAACCACGAATGGGAATAGTAAATTCCCAAACATTAGATGGAGGTTTGCCGTTGGAATTATACCTTTCAGGATATGTCAGCCACCAATTTTTATAATCAGCAATTTCACGAACTCTATCCAAATAATATTTATAATCATCGGTTTTTGAAAAAAATAAAATGTATTCAAATTGATTTTTAAATCGACCCTTCGCGTGCCAAGGCAAGTTCTTATATTTATTCCAAATTATTACGTCTCTGAGAATCCAAGTATTACCTCTTTTCAAATCAATGAGCTTTTTGTGTATATCGAATGGTAATGGATAAGTAATACCTTTTCTATTTATGGTATCCATTATCAGCCATAAGGTTGTATTGTCTTTTGAAATATTGTAGCAATTTTGTAAAACAAGTGCGATATCATTCAAAATATTCATCATATGATTGCTTGTAACCAATCTGCCGTTCAGCATTCTCATAATTCTTAACATCAAAATAAGGAGGAGATGTTAGAATAAGATCGACTTTTTCAAACTTATTTTTAAGAAAAGCTGCCCTTATATTCCTTGAATCTTCTATCAAATACAATATATTTTTTGTCATATTATTCCTTCATAATTTTGGGGATAATATCTGTAATAATCTAAGTAATTTATTAATTCGGAAGGTTCCATTTCAAAACCAAGAATTTCAATGATTTTTTCTTTGTTCAGTGAGATCAAGTGTGCTGTTTCACAGAAACCTGGACAAAATAGGGGAAGAAAATGTTGCGGTT
>CAYLUO010000100.1:0-1670 GCA_964386885.1 uncultured archaeon | reverse complement strand
AAGAATACTAGATACTGTGTGTATTAGGTAGCAGCTAAAGTGTTCTTATGCAAAATCAGAACTGCGCATAGCATATACAAAACACCTTTAAAGGTATACGTAGAGATTTATTATCTCTACATTTTTCTTTTTTTTAATTTTTTTAAAAAAAAGAAAGAAGGCGAATATATGAAAAAAATATAATACCAAAAGGAATGAAAAAAATTTTTGACGCTGGATATAAACCGGTGTCAACACAACCAAATGAAAAATAAAGTTAAAAAATTCTATTTTTAGTTTTTTCTTCTTTTTTTGAAAATTGTTGGCGAAATGATTGCTGGGCAATTGAATTCATCATGCTTTTTGCATCTAGTAATCACGCTAGAAACAATCAAAATTTGTTGCTGAAAGGAGTATCAAACGCCATTCCTTAAAGCTAGATCAAAATTACTCTAGGATATCTTTTATCTAGCTTAGAAAGTAATTTGATACTCCCAGTATAAACAAATTAAAAAAAGGTGAAGAAATAGAAAAAAAATAATAAAATTTCTTCTTTTTTATTTTATATTTATATGTCATAATGAGATATATCAATAACATTTATATACTTATATATCTAAAAAAGACATATGAAAAAGAAAGAATCTGTATTAACAAATCTAACAAAATTGTACACTCTAAGCCTTTTAAAAAAGAAAAGCAGACACGGATATGACCTAATAACTACATTTAGTGCCAGAACAGGAAAAAAACTAAGTCCTGGACAAATATATCCATTACTAAAGCAAATGACAAAAGATGGATTATTAAGAGTCACAGTAGAATTTCAGGGAGATAGAAAAAGGAAAGTCTATTCAATAACAGAAAAAGGTAAAAAATTGTATACACATATATCAGATATAATAAAAGATATTATATCGTGATCTAGTGGAATGCGCTATTTGTGGAAAAGAAACAAATAAACTATTCAAGGCTATAGTAGAAGGATCTATACAAGAGGTATGTGAATCATGTCTTCAATATGGCCAAAAAATACAAGAACCTGTTGTTAGAGAATCATCTATTCCTAGAAGATCTGTACCACTTAAAATTCAAAATCAAGACTTGGAACAAGAAACATTCCTAATAGAAAATTATGGTAGATTAGTACAAGAAAAAAGAAAAAATATGGGATTAGATAGAAAAGAATTTGCAAACAAAATAAATGAAAAAGAGTCTATTATAAGAAGAATAGAATCACAGGAAATGAGACCAAATAAAGCCCTATTACAAAAGCTAGAAAGATTTCTTAATATTAACTTACAGGAAAAATATGAAAAAAAGAAATTTACTTCTAAGACTGTTAAAGGAGAATTAACTATAGGGGATGTAATAGAAATAGAATAATAGAAACAGATAAATAACTTATTTCTAATGTAATCTTCAGATAATATGCTAGATTCTTATACAAATCTCAATCTCACTGTAAAAAAGTTAGCTCTTGAAACATATGATGATATTGTAGAGGAATTTGGTGAAAACCCATTTACAACATATGATTTACTTAAAGCTAAAATAGAAACAGTTCCTTGGATTTTAGATGTATTAATAAAAATAAATTTTCTTGAATCTTATGAAGAAGATGATAAAATATTTTATAAACTTAAAGGGACAATTTTAAATATTAATAAATCTACTGAAAATAAGGCGAA
>CAYLUO010000099.1:0-1680 GCA_964386885.1 uncultured archaeon | reverse complement strand
TTAGCTTATGTTTATTTTACTTATTTGATAGCAAAAGAAGCTTGGACACCAAGTGCTTCTTTTAGTTTAGAACAACATCCTGATGATCCATATATTTGTTTTTTTCATCTGCAAAATCACAGTAAAATTCCTATAAAATGCTGGTGTAACTTAAATGCATCAGTTTATGGACAAACTATTTCACTAGATGGTTTTTATGGAGGCAAAAGTTCATTTGATCTTCAACCTTTTGGACATGGTAGAGGATATTTTGATATATTAAATATTTTAGGACAATCAAAATATAGTTTTGAAATGGTTAAAAAAAATAAAGATTTTAATAATATAAAAAAACAACTCTATTTTAATATTGATTTTTGGTATAGTTCTATTAATGGAAAGGAAATAATTCATAATCCTATTCAACCACATTATTTTGATTTTATAAAAGATACCATTGTAACTGATTTCTGATGTAACAATGAGAAAGAATTTATGAAATATCAACCTTATTACGAAAATAACAATTTTACTCTTTACAATTTAGACAGCATTGATTTTTTAAATTCTTTGTCTAAAAATTCCATTGATATGATTTTTGCAGATCCACCATACAATCTTTCAAATGGAGGATTTTCTGTACATTCAGGTAAAAGAGTAAACGTAGATAAAGGAAACTGGGATAAAAGTAAAGGCTTTCAAGATGACTATGGTTTTCATCTAAAATGGATTGAAGCTTGCAGGAGAGTTCTTAAACCGCATGGAACAATTTGGATAAGTGGCACTTATCATTCAATATACCAATGTGGCCATTCACTCCAAGCTCTTGATTACCATATTTTAAATGAAATTATTTGGTTTAAGCCCAATGCCTCCCCAAATATTAGTTGTCGTTATTTTGCTGCAAGCCATGAGAGTATTATTTGGGCTCGCAAAGATAAGAACGCAAAGCACACCTTCAACTATGAATATATGAAGTATAGAAAATGGCCTGATGATTTCTTTAAAAAAGAGAATAAGCAAATGAGAAGTGTTTGGCATATTCCTGAAAGTGAAAGTGTCTGGGTTATAACTACGCCAAAACCTAATGAAAAAACTTTCGGCAAACATCCAACACAAAAACCATTAGAACTTTTAAAAAGGATAATTCTTGCAAGTACAAATAAAGATGATCTTATACTGGATCCATTTACTGGCAGCTCTACTACTGGTATTGCAGCATATTTGTTAGATAGAAAATTTATCGGTATAGATCTTGAGAAAAAATATCTTGATTTATCAATCCAAAGATTTCAAGAATTAAAAAATAATTTATTCCAAATAGCAAAGGAGAAAAAATTAATACATGGCCAACAGTCGCTCTTGGGGAAAAATATTTAAAGATTATAGGATTTTAGACCACGATTTTAGTAAAACGCCATTTCCTCTTTCTGCAACACAAATAAAAAGGTCTTGCCAAAAATTTAAAGAGGTTAATGAAAAAGAGGTTCGTGTCTTATGTAAACAAGACAGTAGGGAAAGCAGACCATCCATATTCCAAAAGCATAACCTCTTTCTACTCCCTGTAAAAAATGGCTATTATAATATTATTAAAGGGGAAGGATATGTAGATATTCCTGAGATAAAAGAGGAGGTTACACTTTATTCCTCAAAACTTGATTTTCAACTAGATACAGCAATAATTGGTGATTCTGAAATGCA
>CAYLUO010000098.1:0-1685 GCA_964386885.1 uncultured archaeon | reverse complement strand
CCATACCACATTGACATAATTTCTGGTCCACCTATTGTATAGAAATTTGCTCCTGATTCGTTTGCAACCGCTCTAGCTAAAAGAGTTTTACCAGTTCCTGGTGGTCCATATAATAGAACCCCCTTTGGTGGTTCTATTCCCATTTTTGTAAATAATTCAGGATGTCTTAATGGAAGCTCAATCATTTCTCTTACTTTTTGTAGTGGATTAGTTATTCCACCAACATCTTCATAGGTAACAGTTGGAACATTTCTTGTTTCCAACTCAAATCCTTTTGGTAATCGTGATAATATTTCTACTTCAGTTTCTTCAGTAACTTTTACAATTCCTTTTGGATCAGTATTTGTTATAACAAATCTAGTTTCTCCAGTTGGTGTAAAAAATAAATCCTCAAAATCCATACCAAAAAAATCTTGGAATATACTTGGTGTTCTATCATTTCTTCTTCTAACAACAGGAGAAGGAACTATAATGTCGCCTTTTGTCAAAGGTCTGTAATAAATATTATTTTTTATTAAACTAGGACTGATCTGTACTATAATGTCTTTTTGTGCTGGAGCTAATACAATTCTTTTTGCATCTTTTACTTCAGCCTTTTTTATTTTAACTATATCACCAACACCAATGCCAGCGTTTTTTCTAACAAGACCATCTATTCTTGATATGTTTAATCCAGCATCTGATGGATAAGAATGAACAGCAATAGCACCAGTTTTTTTAGAACCTTCAATCTCTACTATATCACCTTCTTTTATTTTCATTTTTTGCATACTTTTTGAATCAATTCTTATAATACCTCTACCAAATTCTTCTCTTTGTGTTAGTTCACCAACTTTTAATTCAACTAAATCTTTATCACTCATCAAAACACCTCTTTAACATTTTTTCTTGTTCCTGATCTAAAAGAACATCAAACTTATCCCATCTGATTTTATCTTCCCAATTATCTAAGAATTCTATCATTTTTTCTAAATGCTTTTGCATTATAATAAACATTGACTGATCAACTTTTAGATGTGGCATCTCATCTAATAATCCGTCCCTCTTATATATATAACGTTTCTCTTGTTTAGTAACTATTTGTTTCCAGCCGTAAAGTCCTCTAAAGAATTTGTTTCTTTCATAATTACTATCAAATTTTTTTGACTTTACACTAAAAGTTATTAGAATTGCTTTTTTTTCCATTGGATTCACATTTAGTGTTTATTTAAACTACAAAATAGTATTATTAATTTATAAACTTTTCGTTTTCTAATTTGGCAATCTTATACATCTCTAAACACATTTTTTTACTGATTTAAACACAAAAAAGTTTATAAGGTAGAAATTGCAAATTTAATTTAGTAAAATTGTGGAGGCGATGTGTAATGAATTTGTTTTTTAATGAAAACAATCTTTTAAATAAAAAATTCTTAATATTTTCATTCGCCTTAATTTCATTTTTATTGATTAGCGTAAGCTATGGACTTGCGGCTGAAACAAATTATGTAACAGCTGGTCCAAATAATCCAGCAGCAAGTACTCAATATAATGTTTCTAATAATGTACCAGCTCTCCAATTGAATATAACTAATGCTGAATCTACAGATGGAGATACTATAACCCAAGTTAATATTGCTGTACAATATTCAGGTACAGGTGCTGCAAATGATTATCAAGTTGCAGTATTTAATGATGCTGACAAT
>CAYLUO010000097.1:918-1749 GCA_964386885.1 uncultured archaeon | reverse complement strand
TATAAACTACAAAAAGAAAAAATTAAAATCGAGCCGAAGGGGAAAAAAGACTATATCCATGATTTTGTTACTGGACGATGGCTTAAGAATAGACCCGAGGAAGGACCAAGACAAATTTTAGAAAAAAGACTGGCTGAAGAATATGGCTATTCCAAAAATCAAATGGAGATTGAATTTCATATTCAAAAAGGCAGTAAAAGAATTGGACCAAGTGATATAGTGGTATTTAGAGATGAAAAGAAAGTACTTGATAATCTTTATATTGTCGTAGAAACAAAACGGAAAGAGAGAAAAGATGGTATTGACCAACTAAAATCTTATCTCTCCCCGACTAATACGGAGTTTGGTATTTGGTTTAATGGAAAAGACATTGTTTATCTCCAGCATTTGAAACGGGCTCCATTTTTCAGAGAGATACCAGATATTCCAAAGAAAGGTGAAACCCTTGAAGATGTAGGACTTTACCAGAAAAAAGATTTAAAACCGGCTACAGAACTAAAAACTGTGTTTGAGATAATCCATAATCATATTTATGCCAATGAAGGACTACTAAAGGAGAAAGTATTTAACGAAATGCTAAAGTTGATTTTTATTAAGATGGCCGATGAAAAAGCATTGGCTCAGAAATGTGAATTTAGAATTACTGATAAAGAATTATATGAACTTGAAGAAGACAAAGAAAATGGATTTGTTGATAGAATTGTTAGTTTATTTGAAAGAGTAAAAAGTCAATATCCAGATGTTTTTGATCCGAATGGGAGATTAAATCTAAAGCCACTAACTATTGCTTTTGTTGTTAGTCAAATACAGAAATATAGTATTATTAACACT
>CAYLUO010000097.1:0-908 GCA_964386885.1 uncultured archaeon | reverse complement strand
AAAGGGACGGCTTTCCAAACATTTGTTTATGCTCATCAACGAGGAGAAAGGGGCGAATTTTTTACTCCGCACTCAATAGTGGATTTATGCGTAAATATGTTGGACCCGAAAGATAACGAGAAATTTATTGATCCAGCTTGTGGTTCTGGTGGATTTCTTGTGGCTGGGATGAATTATATCAAAGAAAAATTTGTAAAAGAAAGGCCCGAATTAAAAACTAAAGCTACTGATTTTTTAAAAGAATACGCCCATGCTTACTTATCAGGTATTGATATAAACCCCGATTTAGCCAAGGTGGCTAAAATGCATATGGTTTTGCACGATGACGGCCATACTGGTATTTTTTGCGCAAATTCACTTCTACCTATTAGTGAATTGGTTCATCTTGCTGAAAAAGCAACTGTACCAAGAACATTACATCCCCATGAGGGACAATTTAAAATTTTAATGACAAATCCACCCTTTGGTTCAAAAGGCAAGGTTATAGACAAGAAAATCCTTGTTGAATTTCAACTTGGCCACAAATGGAAGAAAGAAGATGATGGACGATGGGTAAAAACTGATAAAGTTTTAGATGGACAAACCCCTGAAATTCTCTTCGTAGAAAAGAGCTTGCAATTATTAGATAGAGATGGAAGAATGGCTATTGTATTACCGGATAGTATCTTAACTTCCCCCACGAATGGTTATGTACGAGAATTTATCAAACAGAAATCTATTGTTTTAGCTACGATTGGATTACCAGAAGGTACTTTTACATCAGCTGGTGCAGGGAGCAAAACCAGTGTCCTATTTTTGAAAAAGAAAATAGATATTAATCAAAAACAAGGTGATATTTTTATGGCAGTAGCAGAAAATATTGGTTATGATATTTCATCAAAACGAGGGAAAATCATTGAAAAAAATGA
>CAYLUO010000096.1:0-1762 GCA_964386885.1 uncultured archaeon | reverse complement strand
GATCATGTTGAGAAAAATTATTATACATTAAGACTTGAAGATGACTGTAAAGGTATTTGTGTTTCATGGGATGAAGTTAGAGCTGCTATAGAAGGAGGATTTTACTGTAGGGATAAGAAATATCTTTTATCTACAGAAGATGATAGAAAATTGATATTTGCTGTTAATGTTATGATGAACATAAAAGGCAAACAATGTGAGAAAAAAGTAGAATGTGTAGAAAAAGACGAAGGTTGTGTGTGTGATGGTAATCCAACATGCGGTGTATGGTGTTATCAAGATTGTACTACAGGAGATTATGAATCAGAAGGTGATATAGCATTTTGTCCTGATGATGCCTGGATAAGAACAGGATGTGACCCATGTGACTGGAGATGTGCAACTCAACTTTGTACTGATGTGTGTGAAAGCAGTAAAAATATCAAAAGAAAGAGATATTATGTTTGTGACCAGGAATGTACACCAGGACCAGGACCAACATATCCACCTGAACCACCACCAGGGCCAACTACAACTGTAGAACCCCCACCAACAACATCCCCATGGGTCTGATAGAAACCTTTATAAATTTAACTTAAAACAAAATAATAGATATATAATACAGAAACTTACGAAAAACGGAGGTGTAAGTGAATGGCAGAAAAGAAAACTGAAATAAAAACAGAAAAACCAAGAACAAGAATTGACGACAACGTTGTTTTGATAGGTAAAAAACCTGCTATGAGCTATGTTCTTGCTACTATAACCCAATTTACTGGTGGGTTAAAAGAAGTTCATATAAAAGCAAGAGGTAGAGCTATATCAAGAGCAGTTGACGTTGCTGAAATAGTCAGAAATCGTTTCTTAGGAGATGTAAAAATAAAAGGAATTGACATTGGAACAGAAGAAAGACCTATTGAAGGAGGCAACAAAATAAATGTCTCAACAATAGATATCACTTTAGCCAAATAGGCTCTTTCTCTTTTTTTTATTTTTTAGATATAATAGTTATATATGGATATTATAAAACAAAACCAAGAAATGATAAAAGATTTGAGAAAAAGAAAAGCATTAAAAACAAAAAGAATTATAAATGCTTTTAAAAAAATACCAAGACATTTGTTTATTCCTGAAAAATATTTATCTTCTTCTTATGGTGATTTTCCATTACCAACAATGCATGGACAGACTATATCACAACCTTATACTGTTGCAATGATGCTTGAAGCATTAAAACCAAAAGAAAATGAAAAGATATTAGAAATCGGAACTGGATCAGGATGGACTGTTGCTCTTATAGGATATATAGTCGGAAAAAATGGAAAAGTTGTTTCTATAGATATTTTTGATGATTTGATAGAATTTGCAAAAAATAATATGGAAAAAACAAAACTGAAAAATGTTATTCTGATTTGTGCTGATGGAAAAAAAGGGTATGAAAAAGAAAGTCCATATGATAAAGTTATAATCAATGCTGCTTGTGATAAAGTTCCTAAAAAAATAATAGAACAGACTAAAACTGGCGGAACTATAGTTGCGCCTGTAAATGATTTCTTAGCCCAGAAATTGATGGTCTATAAAAAAGGAAAGAAAAAATTAGTAGGAAAAAGTTTAGGAAATTATCTTTTTGTTCCTTTGAGATAATTATCCAATAATAGTTTGATTGGTAAATCTAAAAGTTTTCTGGGATATAAAATTCTTTTATCAAAAAATATTTCTCTCATTTTTTTATAGAACAAAAATTTTATTTTTGTTTTTTTAATAAATTTTGAATATTCTTTCA
>CAYLUO010000095.1:0-1766 GCA_964386885.1 uncultured archaeon | reverse complement strand
GTGATGAAGAAGGAACTGGTTTAGTACATATAGCGCCTGGTTGTGGACCTGAAGATTATGATCTTGCAAAAAAATTCAAATTATCTATTTTATCTCCTCTAGACGAAGATGGAAAATATATTAAAGGCTATGACTGGCTAACAAGAAGATTTGCAATTGATGCTAATGATGATATTCTAAATGATTTGATGCAAAGAGGATTTGTTTACAATACTGAAGCATATACACACAGATATCCATGTTGCTGGAGATGTGGAACAGAATTGGTTTATAGATTAGGTGAAGAATGGTTTATATCATCTGAAAAAATTAGGCCGCATATAATAAAGGCAGCAAAAACAGTTAAATGGTCTCCTGTATTTGGAGAAAAGAGAATGATAGACTGGCTAAAAAATATGGGAGATTGGTGTATTTCTAGAAAAAGATATTGGGGATTGCCATTACCAATTTGGACATGCAGAAAAGGTCATATCGAAATGATCGGTTCAATGGAGGAATTAAAAAAGAAAGCAATTTCTGGATTAGATGAACTGAAAGAACTACACAGACCATGGATTGATAAAGTGGTTTTGAAATGTCCAGAATGTGGCGGAGATATGCACAGAATAAAAGATGTTGGTGACTGCTGGTTAGATGCTGGAATTGTCCCTTTCTCAACTTTAAATTATCTTCATGATAAAGAATACTGGAAAAAATGGTTCCCAGCAGATTATATAACAGAGATGCACGAGCAAATTAAATTATGGTTTTATTCAATGCTGTTTATGTCGGTTACTTTAAAAGCTGTAGCACCATATAAAACAGCTTTAACACACAATCCTGTCTTGGATGAGACTGGAAGAGAAATGCACAAATCATTGGGAAATGCTATATTGGCTGAAGAAGGATTGGCAAATATAGGAGCAGATATAATGAGATGGATGTATGTTTCCCAAAATCCTAAAATATCCTTGTGTTTTGGTTATACACCAGCAAAAGAAGTCAGAAAGACATTGAACGTTTTTTATAATACTGGAAAATATGTTGAAACCTATTGTGAAGCAAATAATTACAAGCCAAAAAATGTAAAAAAATTGGACTTGGCAAGTAAATGGATTCTTTCAAGACTAGAAACACTAAAAGATATTGTAGTAAAATCATTAGAAAATCTAGAGCCAAATATAGCTGCTAGAGAATTACAGAATTTCTTTTTGGATGATTTCTCAAGATGGTATATTCATTTGATTAGAGACAAAGTCAAGATAGGATATGTTGGAAAAGACAAAGATGCAGTATTGTTTACACTTTATAATGTCATGTTTGATTTATTGAAATTGACAGCGCCATTTATGCCGTTTATAGCTGAAGATTTGTATCAGAGCTTCTTTAGAAAATATGAGAAAAAGGAAAGTATTCATATGTTTGATTATCCTGTTACAGATAAGAAAAAAATTAATAAGAAATTAGAAAAGGAAATGGAAATTGTTAGAAAAATAACAGAATCATCTAATTTCTTAAGACAAAAAAAAGACATTAAACTAAGATGGCCTGTCAAAAGTATATTTATAGTACCAAAAAAGACCAGATTAAAGAAAATATCAAAAACTCAGGAAATATTATTAAAAGATATTTGTAATACAAAAGAAATTAAATTAATTTCTAAAAAGCCAAAAGGAGATTTTGGAGAAATAGATTTTTATTATGGAAAATTATATTTGGATCTTTCTGAGGATAAAGACATGTTTGAAGAACGGTTATATAGAGAATTAACAAGAAAAATTCAAGGA
>CAYLUO010000094.1:0-1779 GCA_964386885.1 uncultured archaeon | reverse complement strand
TTCCTAAATTAAAAACATCACATTCAATATCAGATTCAAGTGCTAACAACATACCCCCTACAACATCCTTTACATATATAAAATCTCTTGCCTGTTCACCATCATCATATATTATTGGAGCTTCGTCCGCCCTGATTGACCACAGAAATTGAGAGATTAAATTAGCATATTTTCCTTTTGCCTTTTCTTTTGGCCCATAAACAGAAAAGAATCTCATTCCAATAGTTTTTGTCTTATACCAATCATAATGAAGTTTGGCAAGTCTTTCCATTAAATATCTAGTTTCTGTATAATAATGTTTTACATATATCAGCATATCTTCTTTCCATGGTGTTGGATTTCCATTATATATCGAAGAAGTAGAAGCCCACACCACTTTTACATTTGTTTCTCTTGCAATTTTTAATATATTTAAAAAATCATTAATAGCCATCCCAACAAGACTTGGATTTTCTTCATATATTGGAGAAGAAGAATAAATCCCCATATGAAATATACCATCTATTTTTCCAATTTCCTTTGATGTTAGTTCTCCGCAACTTTTATTTATGAATTCAATTTTGTCTTCAATTCCTTTCAAATTATCAAGAGAACCTGTATGTAGATTATCTACAACTATAACTTCATTTTCTCTTTTTACAAGTTCTTCACATAAATGAGAACCAATAAATCCTGCGCCGCCAGTTACTAAAAATCTCATTTTTTCCAACAAGTAAATATTAAAGTGTACATTAAAATATTTAATAGATTATATGATTTTGAATTTTAATATACACAATATTTTCAAATTTGAAGTAATTAGTACTAATAAAAGATTTTTAAATTATATAGATAGAGAATATTCATTTTTTAAAGTTGACAAAATAAAGAATCCAGATTTAATAGTAAGAATTGGTGAGTTCAAACCAAACAACAAAGATTGTCATATAATAAACCACAAATATTTTGTAAAGAAAAACTATTTTTATTGTAAAGATTCTTATAAAGTTGTAAAGTGGAAAGTTCAAATTTCTGGGATTGAAGATAAAAAAACTATAGTAGATTTTAATGGTAATTTTTTTGCAGATAGTTTTCTTTGTAGATATGTTATAGAGCCAATAATGAGATTTAAGACAAATAAAAAAGGATATGCATGGCTACATTCTTCAGGTGTGAGTGATGGCAAAAATGCATTTTTAATAACAACATGTAAGGGCGTTGGGAAAACTTCGACTGTACTGCATTTGGTTAATAAAGGTGGAATATACTTATCAGATGATTTTACAATTCTTTCAAATAAAGGAAAAGTTTATAGTTATCCAACAACTGTGCATTTTTTTGATTATAACCTAAAGGGATGTCCGTTTATAAGAAAAAAGCTACCGCCAAAAGAGAGATTTATGGTAAAATTTTATGATTTTCTTTTCAAAATTACTTTAGGATACGGCTCACTTCCAGTTGATATAAGAGTTGAAGATATATTTGAAAGCGGTAAAACAGGAAAATCTTATCCTCTGAAATCACTTATATTATTGACTAAAAAAAATACGAATAGATTTACAATAAAAAAATCTAATAAAGAAATAATATCCAGACAAATAATACCAATAAATATTATAGAAGCATTCAATTTCTATGATTATATGCTTGCGTATTCTTTTATTTTCCCAAAAAGTGAAATTGCATTACACTGGAAAAGACTTGAAAAAAATCTATTGGATGCATTAAAAAATATAAGATGTTACCAAGTTGATATTCCAGAAAAATACACTTCGGATACATTCAAATCAATATAATCTA
>CAYLUO010000093.1:0-1787 GCA_964386885.1 uncultured archaeon | reverse complement strand
ATATTTTCTTTACTACCTTAGATTTGGATGATATGGATAATACATTAAAATTTGGTGTCACAAACAATACCGGCAATAATTGGCCGATGGAAGTATTATTTGATAATGTGAGGATTTATGAAGTCAAAAACGATACAGTCACAACAGATCTAGACGGCTACGCAGCTGTATGTGATACGAACAGTGGAGACACATCAAATACAACAAAGAGCAAGGAAGAAGCTGCAACCACACACACATGTACATTCTCAGATGGTCAGTCAAATTATTTCCATGTAAGATCTGTAGATAATGCAGTTAATTGGGATGATACAAGTGCTGATATAGGACCATATTGGATAGATACAGTTGGCCCTGATATATCTAATTTAGTCACAGATCCAACTTCACCAACTACTTATGAAAAAGATAAATCATATCAGTTTAATGCAACAGTAACAGATGTTACCTCATCAATATCAAACGTTATATTTGAATTTGATAGCAATAATTATACAAATCCAAGCCAAGATGGAAATGTATATTATATTACTCTTACAGATTTAGCAGCCAATCCTTCAGGTTATAGCTATAAATGGTATGCAAATGATTCAGCAGATAATTGGGCTACAAGCGATCCACAGACTTATGTAATCAATAAAGCAAAACCAGTTATAGCTTTATCTAATTCGACACATTCTGTTAATAATTCAGGATTAGTTGGATATTGGAGAATGGAATCAGTTAATAATACTAACTATACTTTAGATTCTTCTGGATATGACAATGATGGTAAACTATATAATTTCAATGATAATCCACCATCAACTACATCAGGAAGAATGGGTAATGCATTTGATTTTGATGGTAGTGATGATTATATTGATTGTGGAGATGATGAGAGTTTGAATATTACTGATGCGATTACGGTTGAGGCGTGGGTGAAACCAAATACATTAACTGGTACTCATGGAATAGTAGGAAGACACACTAGTGCTGGAGATGCTGGTGGAACTGTCAGGCTTATTGGTGGTGATGTTCAAGTGGTTATTAATATAGGAGGTAGTTATACAAGTTTTAGCATTGGTAGTGCTCCCGTTACAGCAAATGAATGGAATCATGTTGTATATGTGTATACTGGTTCCAATGAATATATTTATGTTAATAGTTTAGAAGAAGCAACAAGAGAAAATTCAGGAGTTATTTATACACCAGTTCCACACAATTGGATAGGTGAGACTTATTCATTGGGTGTTCAGCCATTCAACGGCACAATAGACGAAGTCAGAATCTGGAACAGGTCTTTGTCAGCAGATGAAATAGCATTACTCTATGAAACCACAAAACCATATCCAACACAAACAAACTTTAGCTATTCAGAATCTAATTCAGGAGATGTAGATTTATCATATAATTTCTATCAAAATCAAACAAGCAAATCATCACCAGATGTAGAAACATATGGTGCTGGATATTATTATTATTTAACAAACACAACAGGTGGAGCAAATTATACTAAAAGAGAATTATTGATTCCATTGAATATAACTCAAAATACAACAAATCCAATAGACATATTCTTAATCAATTCAACAAACACATACCAGAACCAAAACATTACTGTAACATATGGCAACTGGACTAAAGCAAATTCAACAATGGTATATTCTAATGCGGGCAGTCCATCTCTATATCGTGATGGATCATCAGTTTCTAATCCAGAAAACATAACACTAAGTGCAGGAACATATGCATACAAAGGTAACACTACTGGTAACACCAATTACACATCTAATGCTACAGGAGCT
>CAYLUO010000092.1:0-1801 GCA_964386885.1 uncultured archaeon | reverse complement strand
ATAGATCTTATGGTCCTATTGAAGATTTCCAGAATTTATTTCTAGGTTCTTTTGCTTTTCGTTCTTCTATTAGGAAATTTATGTATTCTTTTGATATCAGAGGCTTTTTTTCTTCTTTTTTGGGTTTTTTTCTAAATATATTGAACATTGAAAGATATTTTATTTTATAAGTTAAAATTAATTATTAGATTAGTATGGGACTCTCTAGTTGGTGGAAAGAAAGAAAGGAAAAGAAAAAAAGAAAAGAATTAATGCATGAAATGCCAATTCCTGAAGACGAACTTAAAACACGTTCTGACAGAGCAAAAGATAAATTAAAAGGAGCTGGAGGATCCTTAAAAAGTGGATATGGTAAAGCAAAGGAAGGATATAATAAGTTAGAAGAAAAAAAACCTTTTATAGAGAAAATTATTACATGTCTTTTAACATTAATTTTTGTAGGGCTTGCATTTATTTCTGAATTGATCACAAAAAATTTTGCAGATCCATGGCCAAAATTAATATTTTTCCTACTACTTATGGCTACGCCATGGCTTTTGATTGGTATACTTATAAAAAATACCAAATTTAAATGGGTTTTAAGAGGTTTAATTATTATACTTATTCTATATCTTGTTGTAACTTCATTTTCTTCTTTTGTTAGTGCAAATTCGCCTATTGGTCAAACAATAAATCAAATAAAATCATTTCCAGGTAATGCTATATGTTCATTGAGTTTTATAACACACGGCCAATTTGAAGATATATATTCTTGTTGGATGGAAGAAGAAAAACAAGTAGAAAAAGAAGGAACATATGAAACATTAGATGTTACTATGGGATATATGTGGATTGGTGGTGAATCTAGAGCATCTCGTTCACCAAAGGTAGGTGAGGAAGATTATCCATTTGATATTATTTTAGAAAATAAAAATACAGATAAAGATTTTTATATTAATGTGATTTCTTTAGATGTTATTGCAGTTCCAGAGAGAAACTATGATCAATCAGATGTAAAAAATGCTGATGTTACATTGCCAACAAATAAAATCATGCCTGGACGTAAATATTCGGTTAAAGCTATGTTCGAAAAATTACCATCAAAAGAAACAAAATTTATGTATTTTTTTGCTACTATTATCAGTGAACAAAAGGGGAGTGGAGTAGGCGAATATAGACTTGTTCCACAATACATAGGTTATGAAAAATCTATAGAATTGTTTGAGCCACAAATAATAACAAAACCAGGTCCAATAGATGTCTATGTTTATGTATATCCACCTGTTATAGAATTAGAAAAAACAGAAGAATTTGATGTTATAATTAATTTTTATAATGGAGGAAAAGATGGGATTGCTGCTATAAAAAATGTAACTCTGATACAAACATTTAAAAATATAGATGAAAAACCATTTCTAATAAATTGTCCAGAAATTGGGGAAAAATCTAATGCGATAGAATGTCCTAACAACAAAAATGGAAATTGTTGGGAAATACTTTTTAGTGAAGAAAAATCATTATATATTCCTGAAAGAGATTCAAGAGAAATTTTTTGTAAAGCAACAATACAAGATTCTATTAATAAAGAGTTAACAGATACAATAAGCGTTATAGCAGAATATGAATATATTCAAGATTTTGAATCAGTAAAAAAAATTGGATCAAGCTAGATATAATTCACAAATTTTTTCATTTGTACTCAGTACCCAAATAGAACCATATTTTTCTGATTTGCATTCCTTTAAATTATTTAATTCGTTGGCATAAACTCCATTTTCATCAGTTCCATCTATATCTATTAAAAATTTCAGTCCAAGATTAC
>CAYLUO010000091.1:0-1829 GCA_964386885.1 uncultured archaeon | reverse complement strand
AAAAGTAAAAATATTAAAAGATTACTTTAGAAGAAATTCTGAGATCGAAAAAACATTGAAAATAGAATGTTTAGAAGCAAGGGAAAATCTAGAAGCATTAATATCTCCTATAAAAAAATGGGAAAGATTAAAAATAGTAATGTCTCTTTTTGATCCAAGAATGTTAAGAAATTTAGTATTTGAAATAGAAAATTTAGAAAGATCTGCTGAAAAATATATTAAACATAAGAATGATAAAGATCTTTATTATTTTAGAAAAAAAACACAAAAAAAATTATCAATTTTGGGCCCAATATTTCCAAGTGTTTCTTGTAATATTGATAAAATATTAGATGAGATAAATAAAGAATACAAAAACAATAAAAATGTTATTGATGATATCCTTTATAGAATGAAGATGTATATTCCAGAATTTCAAAAAACGAAAAAATATATAGCAGATCTGGATGAGATAATAGATGAATGGGAAAAATATTTTTCCAATGATGAATGGTGGTAATTTGAGTTTAGAAGAAATAGATTTCATAAAAAGTAATGTACTTTTATATACAGATGATATACTAGGACTTGGAGATTTATCTAATATTATACCAATAGAAGAGGATAAGTTTGAAAAATATGCAGACAGATATGGAGTTGATACTTCAAGAACAGAATTTCTTAATGAAAAAGAACTTTTTATTTATTTAAATTATAATTTCTTTAGAAAAACTGAATTTTCACAAGAAAAAATTACTGGCGTTATATCATTCTATCAACCAATATGCTATGTTCTAAAATCAACAAATATAGGTGAAAGAATTAGAAACGATTGGGATATTTATTATGATGAATGTAAATTATTAGATGGTATAAGCAAAAAAGTTGAAGTTGATACATTAATAAATTTAACTCTTTATTCAGAAAGAATTAAAAAATTATATGAAGGTTTTGAAAAATTAGAAGGATGGAAATTATACGAACAACTAGAAAAAAAGAAAAAGGATAAAGAATTTCTAGAAAATCTATTTTTAAAATCTGGAATAACACCAGATATAGAAATTATACCACATGATATGAAGTTATCAAAAGAATATATAGAAAAAATTTCAATCTCTTTTGGAGATATGAAGCAATATAGAGATCTAAAAAAACCATTAGAAGACTTAAGAAATCAATTAGTGAAAGGAGGAAATCAAGATTTAGGAAAGGAAATGGAAAAACTTCTAAAATTAGGTAATAAGATTTTTTTAGATAGTACATCACTTGATGAAGAGGAATTCAAACCAGAACAAAAAAGATTTAGAAAAGAATTATCACATAAATTAAAAGAGGCGAAAGATTGGGCTTGTTTGTTTGATGATATGTCAGAAAAAAAAATATTTAGAAATAAGAATTATCTCCTTAAAGCTGCTTTGAAAATGGCAGGTGATTCAGAAGAAAAATTTGATGACACTATGAGAAAAATTTTATATAAAAATTAAATAATGTGAAAGATATGCCAATATTATATTTAAGAACAAAGTTAGAAGAAAGGCCTATTCGTAAAATAACAGAAGTAATTGGAGAACAAGGACTTGTTTCTACTATGTATGAGCCAACACCTTATATAGGTAACATTATAAAAATTCTTAATGGAATTATGAACAAAGTTGAAAATATTGAAATTTTCGAATCATTTTATGATTACTTTAAATATATTGGAAAAATTTTTAAGAAAAATATAGAAAATATTGAGTATCTTGAGAGCGAAAAAGATCAATTAAAAATAAAATATGAAAATCTCAGAAGAAGTCATGATGCCCTGAAAATATATACAAATAGTATAGAAAATAAAACAAATAAATTAA
>CAYLUO010000090.1:0-1861 GCA_964386885.1 uncultured archaeon | reverse complement strand
TGATTTGTTTTTCATTTTTGAAGTATTCAGCAAAACAGATTCCTTTAAAGCCTAACAATTTTGCTCTTTTGGCTATTTGTTCTATTGTACTTTCTCCTTCTGAAAATGCAGAATGTATGTGAAAATCGTAATAATTCATACAAATGATATTATATCAAAAGAAATAAATAAAGAATTTAACTTTTAGAATTTGTTATTTTATTATGGTCACTGATTCTATGAGACTTTTTAATGCAAGAAAACTTCCTAAAATTATTCTTGCTGCAGCTTCTTGCTATGATTTTAAAATACCTCGTTATGCTGGTGATTTGCGGAAATATTTAGATACTGGGGATCTAGAATTAACTGCAGCATTAAAGTCATTATTTTCAGAAGATGCATCACTTTATACAAAGGCAGTTACTTCTGGTATAGAATGTGGTGTCTTTGAAACTACTGGGCATGATAAATTTATTATTCTTGAAAAAAAAGGAAAAGATGCCCTTTCCAGATATTTAGAAAAAGATCCGGGATTCTTGGATTTATATCCTTTAATTAAAAGACACTTAGATCATGGTTCAAATATTCATCAAAAACAAATAGAAAAACAAAAACTTCTAGAAGACTATGAACTATATCTAGAAGAATGTACAGAAATAGACAAAGAAATTAATCAAAAACAATTAACAAAAGAAGACCAACAAAAAAAAGTTGATATACCTTCAAGCTATATCGGTCTATCGGAAAAAGACAAGAATATATTTCTAGCAATACTCTTTTTCGGTTCATTACCTTATAACCAAGATGACCTTCAAAATGTTAAAATCGACAGATATAATTCTGATGTTGATAAAATCATAAAATCTAAATTAATGGAAATAGATAAAGAGCGTTATAAATTAATAATAGATAAAGGAATAGAGAAAAATCGTCTAAAATTAGAAGACAATAAAGTTGAAATGACAAAAAAAGGAAGGATAGGTTTTAATTCCTATCTAGGCCGAAATGCAGATTGGAAAAAATCTCACCCTGAATTAGAAAAACAATTATACTTCCAAAAAATATTAAATACAATTCCTAAACAGAAATGTAAACATAAATATTATGGAGAACAAAAAAAGGAAATTTTTACTTATAAAAGATTATCAAAAAAGGAAGAAGGTATATTTTTGATAGCATCCTTTGGTTCAGTTCCTCTTAATCTTGAAGATATTGATAAAACACCTCATGATGGAGATATAGAGTCAAAATTATCTAGAATTGAAAATTATGAAGAAATAATAAGAAATGCACTAGAATCTGGATATCTTGAAGAAAAAAATAATCAAGCTATATTTACAGATAAAGGAAAAAAAGCATTTAGTATACATGTGGGTCGGAATCCAGATTGTCTAAATTTTTACACAGAACTCAAAAAACAATTTTTAGATAGGAAGAAAAATAAAGGAAAATGGGATAGAAAAATTTCTCTTAGATATGGAAAATTGTTAGAAAAAGAAAAATACCCACTTTCGATATTGTTAATTTGTGAATCAATACCTAGTACATATAATGATATTGAAAATTCACCTTTGCCTGAAAAAATTAAATCAATATTGAAAAAAGCTGAAAATTATGATGAAATAATAAAAAAGGGAATAGAAACAAATCGTCTTGAAAAAAAAGACGGAGAAGTTAAATTCACCGTTGAAGGAAAAAGCGGATTTAAAATACATCTAGGAATAAATAAAAAATATTCAGAAATACATCATAAATTAGAAGAAGAATTATACTTTAATAGAGAAAAAAACACTAAAGAAAGAAAGATATATAATAGCCTATTTGAAAATTATTTCGATTCAAAAACAAAGGGAAGATGTGTTCTTTGTGCAATATTTTTTGG
>CAYLUO010000089.1:0-1864 GCA_964386885.1 uncultured archaeon | reverse complement strand
TATTCAGCCTGTGCTTCCTGATCTTTTAATTTACCAACAACTAAATTATCTCTTTTTGTGAAGAAATCAAAATCCTTTGATGGGATTAAATGCTTGCTCATCCACTCTTTAACAAGCTTACTTTCCATATCTATGCCTTCTTTTCTTTACGTTTTGGTCTTAAGGATTTACTTCCGCATTTCCTGCATTTTATTTTTCCAGCTTTAACTTTAGAATAATCTGCTCTTATCTTACTCTTACATTTTCTGCAAACAAATACTCTATGAAATAGTCTGTCTGCCACTTCTTTGAATAATTTCTTTGGAATTGTAATCACCTAAGTTTAAATATACATATTAGGTTAAAAATTTAACTGTTTTATGTGTTACGGTCTATTAAAAAAGAAATAAGAATCATAGGATTTGATGATGGTCCTTTTATTCCTAGAAAAAAAGCAAAAGTTCCAGTTATAGGTGTTGTTTATAGAGGTGGAAATTACTTGGATGGAATATTAAAAACAGAAATAGATGTTGATGGTTTAGATGCAACCCAGAAATTAATAAAATCGATCAATTCTTCCAGACATAAAAAACAATTAAGAATCATTATGCTTGATGGAATAACAATAGGCGGATTTAATATAGTGGATATTTCTAAATTATATGAAAAAACTAATTTACCTGTAATTGTTGTTATTAGAAGAAAACCAAATCTAAAAGAAATAGAAAATGCATTAAAAAATTTAGACAATTTCGAAAAAAGAATAAAATGTATAAAAAACGCTGGTAAAATTGAATGTTTCAGAATAGAAAAGAATAAAAAGATTTACTACCAATCTATTGGATTAAAAACAGATGAAGTTAAAAGGATATTAAAAATATCTTGTATTCATAGTTTAATACCAGAACCAATACGAATAGCACATTTAATTGCAACTGGTATTGTAAAAGGAGAAAGTAAAGGTAGAGCATAATGCAAGCGATTGAAAGAGAATTATTCGACACAGCAAAATATATTATATTAGGAGTTGTTGTAGCATATTTACTAAATTTTGGTTTAGGTAGAGCACTAAGAACAGATATGCCTGTAGTTGCTGTTGTTTCTGATTCAATGACACATGATGAATTAACACAAGCAAATCATTATAATTATCTTGAAAATAATCTTGGATTTACAAAAGAACAAATAGATTCATGGCCAATAAAAAATGGATTTCTAAAAGGAGATATTTTAGTTGTAAAAGGAACTAAAACTCTAAATGTAGGTGATGTTATAGTTTATGATATATATGGCCAAAATGTTCCTATAGTTCACAGAATTATTAGAATTGATGAAAATTATATAATAACAAAAGGTGATCATAATCCTATTTATGATCCATGGCAACCAACAAAAATTCATGGAAAAGTTATTGGTGTTATTCCATTTCTTGGATGGCCAAAACTTATACTAGTAGAAGTTATGGGAGTGATTTCAAATGCAATTTTGTCCTAAATGTGGAAATTTATTGATAGCAGAGGTTAAAAATGGAAAACGTATATATGTTTGTAGCAAATGTGGACATATAGTAAGAAGTAAAAAAGTATCATCAACAGATATATCTGAAAAAATAAATCATGACAATGAAAAAATATTAATTTTTGATGAAAAAAAAGAACTTGAACAATACCCAAAAACAAAAGTTATATGCCCAGAATGTGGAAACACTGAAGCATATTGGTATTTGCAACAAACCAGGGGTGGAGATGAACCACAAACAAAATTCTTAAAATGTACTAAATGCGGACATGCCTGGAGAGAATATTAAATTATTTTTTCTTTTTGCCTGTAAATTTTGTCCAAAGTTTTTTTCTATATGCAATGTATGCTATCAAAAGAATTATTA
>CAYLUO010000088.1:0-1871 GCA_964386885.1 uncultured archaeon | reverse complement strand
TTTAGATGTTTGTATATTTCGCTACTTCCTATAGGAATCTCATAATCTTTGAAATGTTTTAATATACTAGTATATCCTTTAGGTTCATTCTTTAGTATGAATAAAAGTAGTAATCTTTTACCAGAAGCAAGTGTTTGACTCACATCTAGAATATCTTGAATTTCTGTCATGTTTTATATAATATATATTAAACTTTTAAAGGCAAAATAGAAAAGGATTTAAAGTTTTATAGAAAAAAGCATTCTATGCCAAAAACCAGAGATAATAAAAGGAAAAAGAATAAAAATTTTAATCTTTTACTTATAAGAAGTACATATGCCCGCCATTAGCTTAGATAAAGAAATAAAAATAGAAAAACTTTTAGAACAAGAATCACCTATTTCTGAAATATCAAAAAAATTAGATATACCTTATTCAACATTATTGTACCGTGTCAATGAAAAAAAGAAAAAAATAGATGCATCTAAATTATTAGAAATGAAAACCCAAGTGTTAGAATATTTATACGATAATGATATATACAAAACTAATTCAAAAAAATATAAAAAAATTAAGAAAAGTCTTGGTTTTAAGAAAGATAAGAGGTCCGTAGCTTTAGAGACTATAATGAAATTGCTTCGTTATGAAAAGTTGATTGGTTTTTCTAATTCTTCAGATCGACCTGAATATTATTTGACTGACAAAGGAAAAGAAGAATATGAAATTTTATTAGGATTGGATTAAAAGATAAAGATGTGTCTAAATATCAATAATAAAAGAGAAAAAAATAAAATTTAGTTTAGGTGCAAATTCCTAAAACTTCTGTACAATCAAATGGATTTCTTTCTGAACCTGTACTGTTACTACATTCTGGGGTACTATCATCTATTTCTCCAAATTTATAGTATGTTGTATTTGTAGCATCATATATATGTTTTTCACAACAACAATAATATTTCGCATAATCCTGTTGTAGATTTTCTACTCCATCTTCTAGCTCATCAAAATGTGTTATATCTATATAATCTTCATCAAGGAAATCAAAGAAATTACTTATACTATCATCATCTATGAAATGATCAAAATCTTCTGCCTCATCAATACTTAAAATAGCTTGATAATCATACAAATCTTCATCACAATTTTTTAGATCATATTCACAGTCATCAAGATTCTCTGCACAGTCTTTGTCATAATGTCTTTCATAATAAGTTAACTCGCTTAAATACTCCTTCTTTTTTTTATCACAATCATCAAAGTTAGTATTACATGTGCTTAATGCATTTGATTTTTCTATCAAACTTGCTTTAGATGTTGCTAAATCATCTGAACAACTCTGATAATTTGAGTTACATTCATCTAATTGTGTTTGTAATTCTGTTGTGTTTTGTTTTAGTATTGCTGTATATTTTCCAGGTTTATAAACTCCAAAATAAGATAATCCTCCAACTACTATAATAACTGCCAAAAGTAATGTAAGACCTTTATTCAAAGGAAAATTAAAAGATGGTGCTCTGAATGCATTCCTTGTTTTATCATGAAGTTCGCTAAAATCAGTTTTCCATTTTTTTACCATATTTTTCACTTAATAGAATTTCTATTACAAATATTTATTTGCAAATATTTATGTATATTGATGATTTTTACTGTGGTTTATAAGAATAATTAAATCTTCTTCCTGGTTTTGCTTGATGCACTATTCCTGTGATAGATGCTCTTTTTAACCAAATAAAAGATGGTATTGCTATACAAGCAACTAGAATTCCTAATATCATTGTATCAAGTGATGCAATGAAATTTGTTAATGTTTGTACTGTTCTGCTTGTTATTGATAATGGCTGTACTCTTAATTGAGCTGATTTGAAATCTGCTGAAGATCCTACAGCTACTTC
>CAYLUO010000087.1:1237-1879 GCA_964386885.1 uncultured archaeon | reverse complement strand
AACAAGGCCTTTTCTTTTTGGAAGGGTCGAGTTTGAGTTCCGCGAGGGGGGCTAAAGTTTCTTGAGCTGCGTGCTCAGAAACGGCCAAGTCGCAACAAGGTAGCCGTACGGGAACGTGCGGCTGGATCACCTCCTTTTAATTTTATAGGAGTAATCTATACGAGCAAAGAAACTTGTTAATAGGCACCAAAATTAGGACTTTATTTAATTCTTATTAGATTTTTAGAAAAATTTATAAACAAACTTAACTATTTTTATAATATGTCTGTAGTCGCAAATAATTTGGGTTGGTTATTAGGGATGATTATAGGTGACGGATATCTAGATGACAGACATGTTGAAATTTACAATTCATCTACAGTTATTTTAGCTGAAGTTGTAAAAACAATTATTAACATTTTAAAATTTCCCAAAGAAAGGACTAAAGTTGATATATATTCTCTCTATGCTGATAGAAGAAAATGGTCTAGAATTTTGAAATTACCACAAGAAAATATAAATCTAAGAAAAAATAGTAGTCCATGGAATGAAAATACTGAAAAAGTTAGAATAAGAATTTCATCAAAAGAAATAGCTAACAAAATCCAAGAAAGTTGGAAAAATATCAAAACTTTAGATAATGAAAATAGAATTGGATTTATT
>CAYLUO010000087.1:0-1227 GCA_964386885.1 uncultured archaeon | reverse complement strand
TTCGAGGAATTTTTGATGCAGAAGCTTCAGTAGATATTAATAATAGAATTGAATTCAAACAAGTAGCAAGTGACAAAGGAATAAAAATTGTAAATATAGTATATGAATTACTTAACGACTTTGGGGTTGAATGCACTTCTCCAAAAACTAAACGAGATAAGAAAAAGATTGACATTTATTTTTATGTGAAAGATTTAGAAAAATTTGCTGAAAAAATAGGATTGGTTGATGTCAAAAAAAGAGAAAAACTAGCTTCTATAATTAATTCTTCTAAAAGCAAAAAAATTCCAAATGACAAAGAAATACTTGATCTACTTAAAGTAAAACCATATACAAGTTTTGAAATTATTAAAGCACTTAAATGTCCTTATCATAGAATCCAAAAAGTTATGAGAGCATTGATTAAAAATAATATTGTTATGAGTAAAAGAATTGGCAGACAAATATTTTATTCTTATGTTAGATAAATTTCAAAAAATAGCGTAAGCAATAAACTTTTAATAGTTTTTAAATCCAAAATCAAATAATCCATATTGATGGGCTGGTAGATCAATGGTAGATCGCTGCCCTTGCAGGATCTAAAATTCCAAGTGAGGCAGAGGCTGTGGGTTCAAATCCCATCCGGTCCACTTATTTCCTAGACTTTAACAAAAAGAAAATTATAAGAGAAATAAATGCAATAGTTCCTAATTTTCCACCAAATCCTTGGAAAAATGAAGTTGATAATAAAAATATAATTCCAACTATAAGACCTATTAATAATTTATAGGATTTTTTTCTGACAAATTTAAAAGATGTCATACCTGCAAATGAAGATGCAAATGCTACTTCTGAAAATATAACAGTTTGTGGAAAGAAAATTCTAGTTAGTCCAAATAAAAATCCAACAATTGCAGATCCAAGAATAGCATCGCTTTTTATTTTATCTTTAAGCTTTTCTCTTAGATAAAATGTAGCTCTTGTTGCAACTATTGCTGTTATAATTACACCTAATATTAGTTCTATTTCAATTTGAATTGGAACATTCAGCTCCTTTTCTATAATTAATGGTAAATTTATAATCAGAACACCTAAAAACGCAATAAATCCTGCTTTGCCTCCAAAACTAGGAAGTTTTTTTGAAAACGCTAACCAAATAAAACCAGAAATTATAGACGCTCCTGTTAGAAATAATAAAGATGGAAGAATCTCTACAGATGACATACCTATAAATGCTCCAACATATGC
>CAYLUO010000086.1:0-1880 GCA_964386885.1 uncultured archaeon | reverse complement strand
ATTGACATGCTTATATTTTTCATTAATTTTTTTTGATTCTCCCCATTCTTCTCTTGTCCTTCTAAATGTATATCCTCCTGATAAAACAAAAAATAGTACAAAAAAAGCAACTACACCAAAAATACCGCCAATAGCAAACAAATAATGGGTTATAGCCAATAGGACTCCATAATATAATAAAGAAAATGCAAAAATAAGTGATAATAGAATATTTACTCTATAATTTTTGAATATGTTTATATTTGTTAAAATTCCCCAAATTATAGCAAAAGTTCCTAGGAATGGTAATATAACGAAATATAACAAATTTGGCATTGTTGAATAATCAGATGGTATATGAAGTATTTGTTCTAAGTTTTGTGCTGAAACTAGAATTGGTAGTAATAGGACGAGTGAAAGTGTGAAAAATATTTTTTTGTTCATAATAATATTTTGTTTCAAATATATTTATAATCTATTAAGCAATCAAATTATCATATAATTCATAATGTAGTTTTGCTATATGCTTAATATTATATTTTCTATTTACTATATCAAATGCAAAATTTACTCTTTTTTTAGTTTCTTCTGGATTAGAAAAAATATAATTTACTCCTTCATATATCGACTCTGGATCTCCAGGAGAAATTCCTATTGATACCCCTTCATTTATAAATAATTCTTTTGGCCCATCTACATCACTAATAACTACAGGTGTTTTCAAAGACATTGATTCAATAGCAGTTAAACAAAAACTTTCATAGTATGAGGGAACTATAATAATATCTGAAGCTCTATAAAGTGAGGCAATTTTTTTCTTTTTTATTATATTTCCTAGATATATTACATTATTATAAGATTTTTCATTTATTTCATCAGATAATTTACATAGTATTTCATCATCTGATGGTCCTGCAAAAATTAGTTTTGAATTGGGGTATTTTTTGATAATTAAATTATATGCTTTTGCTAAATCTACTACACCTTTTTCTTCTGATAATCTTCCTATATAGCTTATCATTTTTTCGTCCTTTGGTACGAGATCTTTACGTATTATTTTTGATTTATTTTCTACATAAAAATCATCATTATATTTCATAAAATCTGTTCCATTAGGAATATTGATTGTTTTACATGATAATTCTGGATAGTATTCTTTTATTGAATTTTGCAAAGTTTTCGTTATACAAATTATTTTTTCTGCATTTTCCATATATTTTCCTTGAAGTTTTCCTAGATAAGATTGTTTTTTTGAAAAAATTTCTCTTTTTTTAATATATTTAGGCAGATCATTAAAACGAAGTCTATGTTCCTTGTTCAATGGATCCTCAAAAAAATCCTTTATATAAAGAGAGTGAGGAGTATAAACAAAAGTATTAGAGTTTGATACTTCTCTTATTTTATCTATATTATCAGCTTCAATAGTATATGTATGAGAATGAATTATATCATATTCATCAATCTCTTCTAATAATTTATCAAAACTATCTAATTTCTCTTCAGAATTATCTTTATTAAATATATATTTTTCATTAAACCAGTGTGAAATGATATCTATTTTTATTGAATAAAGTTTTCTAATATAATTGGCCAAAAGATTTGCTTCTATGTCTACCCCACCTACATTGGGAATAATATAAAGTATTTTCATTTTTTATCACTAAGAAATAGTAAAATTAATTATATAAACATTCCTATTTAATAAAAAGATATAATTTTTTAATAAATCAAATTGATTCCTTACGAATTTTAGATTCTTTTTTGCTTTGTTTTTTATGTCCCTTGAGCTGTTTATTGTCTTCTTCAAGCATATTACATTTTCTCTTCCACGCTTCTTTTTCTTCCTCCAGTTCACTAATTTTTCTTCTAGCCATATTTGAATCTATTTCTTTTTTATCAAC
>CAYLUO010000085.1:0-1896 GCA_964386885.1 uncultured archaeon | reverse complement strand
CAGGAGCAAATTTCTATACAATAGGTGGACCAGAAATTATGTCAATGTGGTATGGCAAGTCATTACCTCCAACTGAAAATATATTTATTGAAAATAATGGTAACTTCCAAAGACTACCAATAGAACAAGTTGTGGAAAACAAAATGCCTGTAAACGTAGTTAGTTTTGATAATAATGGAAAAATAAAATATTCAAAAATTAAAGATTTCATAAAACATCCTAATAATGGTAAAATTCTAGAAATAAAAACAAGAACTGGAAGAAAGATAAGTGTAACAGATTATCATTCTCTATTTTCTATACAAAATGGTGAAATAAAAGATGTAAAAACAAGTGAATTAATTCCAGAACAATCTTATATTGCTATACCAAAAATTATGCCATCCATAGATAACAAAAAAAATGAAAAAATAAATGTAATTGGTATATTAGAAAATAATAGTGATCTTACTGTTAGAAATTATAAAAAATATTTCATTAAAGCAATAAAAAAATTGGGAATAAAAAAAGTTGCAGAAATTCTTAATGTAAAAGAAAAATATGTATATGATATAAAATCAAAAGAAGTCGCAATAAAACTAAAAGATTTTATAAAATTGATGAAAGTAGCAGAAGTTGAATATGATATTAATGGAATTCTTATATCATCTCATCACAAAAGAGGTTCTATACCATCTATTATTAAATTAGATGAAGGCATTTGTAGATTGTTTGGTTTATGGGTAGCTGAAGGTGATTATAATAATAATAGTATCAGAATAAGTAATTATAATACTTGTGTGAAAAATGATATAAAGAAAACTTGTAAAAAACTTGGCTTAAGATGTTCAATATTTAAAGATTGTATTTTTATTAATTCAAAACCGCTTCAAACAGTTTTCAAAAAAATTGGCTTAGTTGACAAAGCAAAAAATAAAGCTATTCCAGATTTTATTTTTTCATTAGAGAAATCATTAATAAGTGCATTTTTGAAAGGATATTTTACTGGTGATGGTAGTATATACAAAAATCAAAGAGGGGTATATACAATAGAAGCGTGCACCGTAAGTGAAAAGCTAGCGAATGATTTATTACATAGCCTGTTATATTTTGGCATAGTTGGAAAGCTTATTGAAAAAGATATAAAAAATGGTAAAAAATTTAGAGTTTATTTTGCTGGAGCAAAAAATTTCAGAAATTTTAAAGAAATAGGATTTTTAGATAAAAAAAGAAATGAAAAAATAAAAAAATATATCAATAGTATAAAATGGGAAAGAAGCTATCAAATACCAATGTTTGATGAATTAAGAGAATTTCTTAAAGAAAATAATATAAAACAGTCTATTAATTCTGATAGTGTTGGAGAAGAAAGATTAAGTAAATTACTTAAAAAATATGACAAAAACAAAAAATATCCTAAATTATGGAAAATTATAGAGAATGAAATTTATTGGGACAGAGTTAAAGAGATTAAAGAAATAGCACGGCAACCAAAATATGTTTATGACATTTCAGTTAATCCAACAGAAAATTTTTTAGCTGGAACAGGTATTTTTGCTCATAATTCAGAAGAAAATTTAAGAAAAATATTTGAAGAAGCTGAAAAAAATGCTCCAGCCATTATATTTATAGACGAAATAGATTCAATTGCTCCAAAAAGAGAAGAAACAAAAGGAGAAGTTGAAAGAAGAGTTGTTTCACAGTTATTAACATTAATGGATGGCCTAAAGAAAAGAGGTAAAGTTATAGTTATAGCTGCAACTAACAGGGAAAATGCATTAGATCCTGCATTAAGAAGACCTGGTAGGTTTGATAGAGAAATTGAAATCGGAGTTCCAGACAAAAAAGGCAGAAAAGAAATATTAGAAATTCACAGCAGAGATATGCCATTAACAAAGAATGTTAATATAGGTGAAT
>CAYLUO010000084.1:0-1931 GCA_964386885.1 uncultured archaeon | reverse complement strand
AAAATAATTCTGTATTTATAGAAGATTATAATTGTTCAGAAATTGGAAAAGAAACTTCAAAAGTATTGACTCCTGGTAAGCATACTTTAGAATTTAGATTTGGATATGATGTCAAATATGCATATAATCAGGCAGACATATTTGATTTCGAGGACTGGGAATCATATGCAGATGCTGATGTTACATTATCAGGTTCATTCTGGCAGAATATTGCAGGTGATGGTTGTGATATGCAGGTAGACTCAGCAGGTACACCTTCTAGTGGTACTGGTCCAAATGTAGACCATACACTTGGAACAACATCAGGAAAATATCTATATCTTGAAACATCTTCTGGATGGTGTCAAGCTAGTGGTACATATGCAGAACTTAATGGAAGCCAGACACTTGATGCAGATACATATGCTTATAATGTTTCATTCTGGTATCATATGATTGGAAGTACAATGGGAACCATGCATTTTGATGTCAATAATGGCTCTTGGCAGAATGATGTCTGGAGTATAACTGGAGCACAAGATACCAACCAGACAGGTCCTTGGCAAAATTATCAAACCGTTGATTTAACAAATTTCACTGGAAATATTTATGTCAGGTTTAGATTTGAGTGTGGTGGAGATTATTACAGTGATATGGCAATTGATGATATAAATATAACAAATATTTCGAAGAATGCTGCACCAACAACACCAAATAGTATAACATGTGATGGTGGAACATGTGATAAAACAATAGATACAGGTACAACTCTAAATTGTTCTGGTTCAACAGATGATGATGGAGATACAATAACATATTCTATTGATGCAACTCTTATAGGAGAATCAACTGTAGAAAATACAACTGATGTTAGCAAGGCAGCTGAAGGTGTAGGTGGAGAAATAACTTATCGTGGTAGAGAATGGTATGGAAATACTGTTTCAGATACAGCTACCATATCCAAGCCTTCTGGAACAGTAGATGGTGATTTGCTCATAGCATTTATATTAGCTGAAGATGTTTCTACCATTACTGCCGATACTGGTACATGGACAGAGTTTGCTGCATCTGTAGGTAGTAATAGTTTTCAGACTGCTGGATTCTGGAGAACTGCAAGTAGTGAACCAACTGAATGGGTATTTAGTTCTACTCAGTCTGCTGACGACTTAGAAGGCTGTGTTATGGTATTCACCACTGGTACTGGTACTTGGGCGTTAGAAGACGAAGATTATGAGTTTGTGGATGCTGACCCAATAACAGGAACAGTCAGTGTAGATGTGACAGCAGGTGAACTCGTAGTTCTCAGTATGGGATGTGATGATAATTTAGCATTATATCTTGACCCAGAAGACCAAGGTATGACACGAACATTCTACGCTGGTGTAGCTGCTGAATCTCCAGATTTTGAAACGGCTGGTATTACACAGGGCGTGTTCTATCAACTTGACGCATCTGGAACTACTGATGTTGATTGGGGATTTGATGATACTGCTGCTGAGGAAGGAGATTGTAAGATAGGCGTGTTCTCATTGAGTGGCGCAGGAGGAGCATCAAGCGAAACAAACACAACAGAGACAACATATGAAGATTTTGGCTACAATCATACAAATATAAACAACATAACAATTAAAGTAGAAGTTGATTCTTATGATCCAAGAGCCTCGGTAGACCAATCAACAAACGATCCTGATTTATGGCTTGAAATTTACAATGGAACAGGATGGATAGAAATAGGGGTATTTGATTTGCCTTCAACTTATACAGGAACAGGACTACAAACAAACAATGAAAATTTCTCATTAACAACAACAAATGCTGGAATATTAACAGGTTGGTTAGATAAATCAAATCAAGATTTCAGAATAAAAGGAGTTTATATGGATCATAACAGCACAATTCCTGATGAAATCAACTATACAAATGTATGGGTAACAATTGATGGTGATGGATGG
>CAYLUO010000083.1:0-1965 GCA_964386885.1 uncultured archaeon | reverse complement strand
CTAGAAAACTTAAGACTATGACTAATATAGAAGTACCAAAAATAATGAAAAAAAATGCTAAACCAATACTAAATGAATTATGTCTTATCAGGTCAGGAGAGGACGAAAAACAAATAGCAAAGGTTTTAAGAATGACACAGGAAAAGTATTTTAATGTTGTTAAACATTTTTGTAAGAGGCTAAGGTGATAACAAATGACAATATTTAAATTCGTAGTTTCAGATCCAAAAACAAGAAAAACATATCAATTAGAAATAGATCAAGATAAGGCAATTGGTTTAATTGGTAAGAAATTAGGAGAAAATTTTAATGGAGATTTAATAGGATTAAATGGTTATGAACTCCAACTAAGAGGCGGAACAGATAAAGATGGATTTCCTATGCATACACAATTACATGGTTCTGGAAGAAAAAGATTGGTCTTGTCAGCACCACCATGTTTTCATCCTAAAATAAAAGGACAAAGAAGAAGAAAAATGGTAAGAGGAAATACACTATCAAGAGACATAGTTCAAATTAATTGTAAAGTTGTTAAAGTAGGTAAGAAACTTTTAGTAGAATTGGTTGGGAAGAAAGAACCTAAAAAAGAAGAAAAAATTGAGGAAAAACCAAAAGAAGAGAAAAAAGAACAACCAAAGAAAGAAGTAAAAGAAGAAAAGGTTGAAGAAAAGAAACAGGAAAAACCTAAGGAAAAGCCAAAAGAGGAACCTAAAAAAGAAACTCCTAAAGAAGAACAGAAAACAGAAGAAAAGAAAGAAGAACCAAAAGAAGGTGAATAATTTCGCAAAAAAAATTGATTCTAAGCAAATATCTGAGATTAATATAGGTTTATTAGGTCATGTTGATCATGGCAAAACAACATTAACAGAAGCTCTAACAGGAAAATGGGTTGATACTCATTCTGAAGAAATAAAGCGAGGTATTACAATTCGTTTGGGTTATGCTGATGCAACATTTTATAAATGTCCTAAATGCGGTTCATATCTAAATACTGATAAATGTCTCAAATGCATGAAAAAAGCAAAAATAATAAGAACTGTTTCGTTTATAGATGCTCCTGGTCATGAAAGTCTTATGGCAACCGTTATAACAGGCTCTGCACTTATAGACGGTGCTATACTTCTTATAGCCGCAAATGAAAAATGTCCTTTGCCACAAACAAGAGAGCATTTGACAGCATTAGAGGTAGTTGGTATAAAAAATATAGTTATAGTCCAGAACAAAATCGATTTGGTAGACAAGGAAAGAATAGAACAAAGCTATAAAGAAATAAAAGATTTTTTAAAAGGAACAACAGCTGAAAATGCACCTATAATTCCTATCTCAGCTCAGCAAAAAATAAACATAAATTATGTTATAGAGGCAATAGAAAATACAATTTCTACACCAAAAAGAGACCCAGAAAAAGATCCTAAAATGCTTGTTGTAAGAAGTTTTGATGTGAACAAGCCTGGTTCTTCTCCAGAAAAATTAATAGGTGGAGTTTTAGGAGGTTCTTTAACACAAGGAATACTCAAAAAAGGACAGGAAATTGAAATAAAACCAGGTATAAAAATAGGTGATAAATGGAATCCTGTAAAAACTAAACTAGTGTCAGTTGAGAAAGCGCACCAGAAATTAGATCAAGTAGGTCCTGGTGGTTTGATTGGTGTTCTGACAAAATTAGATCCTTCATTTGCAAAAGCAGATGGATTGGTTGGAAATATTATTGGATTGCCAGATAAATTACCTGAGACAAGATTAAAAATAAAACTTGATTCAGAACTTTTGAAAAGAGTTGTTGGAACAAAAGAAATGATACAAGTAAAAAACTTCCAGCCAAATGAAACATTAATGTTAAGCATTGGAACAAGCCGTTCTGTTGGAAATATAACAAATATAAAAGGAAACAAAATAGAAATGGATCTGAAAATTCCTGTTTGCGCTGATATAGGCGATAGAGTAGTGCTTTTCCGCCAAATATTT
>CAYLUO010000082.1:0-2071 GCA_964386885.1 uncultured archaeon | reverse complement strand
CATTACTATATACCTGCCCATTCTTTTTTTAAATTAATACTTTCTAAACAAGAATTTACCAATCCATTATCTATTAAATTATAACACATAGTTTCATTTAAACTGATCCTAGCAATACAAAATGTTTTTATTTCATCATCTGGGATAGTTTCACATAAAGTAATATTGTTATTTATTTCAGCAACATCATTTATACAAAAATTCTTTTTTATAGGTTCACAAACAATTTTACAATCTTCTAATGTGGGATGTTCTGGAAGTTCTTCATATTTTATACAATTTTCTTGTTCTAAAATTGTAGTTTCAGTAAATGCGTCTTCTATTTCTTGCTTGGTTTCGATTCTTTTATTTGAAAAAAGAAAATAGACTGATAAAAAAAATATAATTAAAATTATTATATCAATTTTTTTTAGTTTCATATTTTTCTCACTAATTTACCAGATACAGGTTTAAATTCCTCCCATCCGTAATGTTCCACATATTCTTTCCAAGGACCCTCACATATTAAATTATATTTACATTTTTTACATTTCTCAGATTTTGCCTTGCCCTTTTCTTTTCTCCATTTATCATATTTTTTAATAGTCATGCCTATGTCTATTACTTCTCCAGGAGGCATGAACCTTTCTGAACAATATTTTTCATATCCCCTCATAAAACAAAATGGAAATCCTTCAACCATCATTAATTTTCCTGATGGTTTTCCTACATCTAAGGCTCTATGAATAAATGGTTTTACATCAGATTTTCTTGGTACAACTTTATCAAAATTTTTTTCAGCATTTCCACATGGATGAACAAATGCTAATTGTAATTGATCAACATCTAAATTTATGAGTAATTTCACCAATTCTGGTAAATATCTATAATTAAATTTAGTAATAACAGAATTTGTCATAATATATTGGTCTAGTTCAACAAGATTTTTTATAGCCTGAACTGTTTGTTTAAAACTTCCTGGAGCTCTTGTTTGTATCTCATGTATTTCTGCTGTATGTCCATGTAATGCTGGAGAAAATTCAGTTGCACCAGCTTTTACCATTTGTTCAGCAAATCTCATATACGAAAGCATTCTTGCATTAGTTTGTATTTGTATATCATGATAACCTAAATCACTTGCATATTTCACCAATTCTAAAATGTCTTTTCTTACTGTTGGTTCACCACCCGTAAAAACTACCTGATTACATTTGTCTCTAATTCCTTCTTCAAGATCATTTTTTAGTTCTTCTGTTGTTTTTTCTTTTAGAGCTCTTTTATGAGCCTGTGCACAAAAAATACAATTATTATTACAACGAAATCCAACTTTAAGATCTAGCTTCTTAAATTCCATATAATCAATAAACTAATTATTTATTAAATTCTTAAAATTTCACATAATTCAATTATATTTTATCGTATCTACACCAACTATAAAATCAAAGTCCCCTAAAACTATAACATCATATTCTGTGCCAAGATAATTATATCTGATATAACTTAAAGTATCATTACTTCCAGCAGTATATTTTCCTTGTATTTCTATTGCTATATTTGCTAATGGATATTCATAACTTAAAAATGGTTCTTGAGTTGTTTTAACAAGTATTTTTGCTCCTGAACTTGTTTCTTTTCTTATATTAGCATCTTCAGAGTCAATTGTCAAATTAGTGACCTGAACCCAAATTCCAGGAGATGATATCAAATCAACTTCAAAATTTCTTCCGCCTATATTGTTTGGATAATTGATATCCATAGCTGCTACTATAATTGTACTGGCATTTTCTGGTTCTGCTTTAACATCTTGTCCAGTATTATATAACTTTAAAATTGCTTCAGAAGTTTGAAGTGCTGTTTGTTTTAGCCCAGTATTTATGTTTCTTTCAAGAGTTTTGCTATAATAACTATATATCATAGAAGTTAGAAGAGACAATACAGTAAATCCAAATAGAATCAAAAACGTATATTCTACAAATTTTGACAATCCTTTCATAAATATTCTATGGATTTTCAGGTTAGTAAAATTTTTATTAAGGTAAATCAAATTCTAATTGATGATATGAAAAAAGGTATTTCTCCTTTAATAGCAGCA
>CAYLUO010000081.1:0-2087 GCA_964386885.1 uncultured archaeon | reverse complement strand
AAGATTAACTTATCGTGTTTCTAAAAAATTAGAAAGACATCCTAGAGCTGAGAAATATATTTTTAAGTTGGTTTAGAATTTTAATTTCGATAAGAATATAATTTTAATAGTTTCTATTATTTTTAGTAAAAATTTGGTATATGTGTTAGAAATGGAACAAATAAGTGATGAGAAAATACTAAAATATCATAGAGATGGACTAACAGATAGGGAAATGGCTGATATATTTGGTGTATCTCAATCATCAGTAAATTATCGAAGACAGAAACTGGGACTAAAGAATAATTATCATGAAAGAGAAAAAAAGTTTGATGAGGATAAATTTTTAGAACTATATAATTTAGGACATCCTGACAATGTAATAGCTCTTAAAATGAACCTCACAGCACCAGCTATAAATTATAGAAGGGAGAAACTAAAAGAGAAATATAAAAATGTGGATAAAAATAATTGTTGGAATAAAAAACATTATTAAAAATAAATAATTAGCAAATATTTTTGTATATTTAATCCCAAATTTCATTAAGATATTATATGAAAACAAAATTACATGAACATGAAATAAGAGTTCTAAAAGCATTAGAAAAGAGAAAAAGCATAGATATACCAGAACTAATTGAAAAAACCGGTTTGGTCAAAGATTCTATTGAAAAAGCGTCTCATTGGCTAGAAATCAAAGGATTACTTGAAATTAAAAAACATTCTAAATATCTTGTTGAAATAACAAAAGAAGGTAAAGAGTATGTTGAACATGGATTGCCAGAAAGAAATCTTTTGGATTTGGTAAACAGGGAAAAAATAGAAATAACTGAACTCAGAAATGAAATGAAAAATTTTTCTATTGCTTTAATATGGGTAAAAAGAAATGACTGGGTAAAAATCATAAATGGTAAATTAATACTTACAAGCAGAGGAAAAGCTGCTGTTAACGAAAAAGTATCAGAAGAAATAGTTTTATCACAATTAGTAGAAGGTAGGCATTATGCTGATGCGTTTCCCAAAGAAACAATAAATGATCTTGAAAAAAGAGGATTAATAAAAAAAAGAGAAGAAGCTAAAAAAGAATTTTTCTTAACAGAAAAAGCAAAAGAATTTTTACCAAAATTAGAATTAAAAGAAGAAATTGGACAATTAACACCAACTATTATATTAAGAAGAGAATGGGAAACAAAAGAATTAAGAAAATATGATATTTCTATTCCATCACCAAAAATAAATCCTGCAAAAAAACATTTCATGAGACAAGTAATCGAATATATACGACAAATCTGGCTAGATATGGGATTTAAAGAAATGGAAGGTCCTATAGTCGAAACATCATTTTGGAATTTTGATGCATTATATCAACCTCAGGATCATCCAGCAAGAGATTTGGCAGATACATTTTATATGAAAACACCTGATAAAGGAAAATTACCAGATAGAAATTTAATAGATTCTGTTTCAAAAACACATGAGAATGGCTGGACTACAAATTCAAAAGGATGGCAATATAAATGGGATCCAGAATTTTCAAAGAAATGTGTTTTAAGAACTCATACTACATCTTTATCAGCAAGAACACTTGCATCACTTAAACCAGAAGATTTACCTGCAAAATTCTTTTCTGTTGGCAGATGTTTTAGAAACGAGACTTTAGACTGGAAACATCTGGCAGAATTCTATCAGACCGATGGAATAGTTGTTGATGAAAATGTAACATTTAAAGATTTGTTAGGATATTTGACAAGATATTTCAATAAATTAGGTTTCAATAAAGTTAGATTCAGACCAAGCTATTTTCCTTATACTGAAATGTCGGTTGAAGCTGAAGTATGGAATGAAGAGAAAAAAGAATGGGTTGAATTAGCAGGAGCTGGAATATTCAGACCAGAAGTTGTAAAACCATTATTAGGGAAAGATATACCTGTATTAGCATGGGGTCCAACATTAGATAGAATCGTCATGGATAAATATGAAATAAAAGATATTCGTGAATTATATTGGAATGATCTCAAAAAGTTGAGAGAAGCTAAGATGTGGTTAAGGTGAGAGTAGAAAAATTTGAACTAGAAAATAAAGGAGAAAAAATATTAGGACATTTATAT
>CAYLUO010000080.1:0-2181 GCA_964386885.1 uncultured archaeon | reverse complement strand
TTTAACAAAACCTGGCTCCACCCAAGCCTCTACTATATTTATATCAGATATTAGATTTTCTGTATCAACTGATATAGAAACTCTTCCATGCTTTGATGCACCATTGATATCACCACATTTTTCAATTCCTTCAGGATCCAAAGTAATATTAATATCACCACATTCTCCTCCAACACAAGTAAGTCCAGATTCAAATGTAAAGAATTCATTCTGATTTACATTAGTGTTCCCATTAACTTCATATCCTATTAGATATGGTTCCAAATGTCCCCATGCTACTGTCCAGTTAACATAATCTGAATCTGTTGTAGATTCTGTATCTGTACATGTAGTAGTAAAGTTCCACCAGCCTGAATCATATATAGTTAAATCATTATTGTCATATATCCACCAGTCTCCATCTACTGAGGTTGCATTACTTCCATCAATATGTTGATATGAATCTGGAATATTTGTTAAATTATAAGTTACAGATTCTACCCCATCATCATCAGTACAATTAACTCTAATCTTTTTTATGGCCATTCCCCATAAGGCATTTGTACAAGAAGTCCAGTTAGTATCAGTATTTATAGCACATTGGATTTGATTTATAGATGGTAGTTGATTATTTATAAATGTCATAACATTAGTAACATTTTCATTTCCTGAAGTGTCATTATAATAAATTTTCCATCCAATAGTCCTTGGTGCAGAAGCATTAGACCAAGTGAAATTAGACCAAGTCCATGTTGCTGATGCATCATTCATATTCATTGGCGAAGAATAATTTGCTGTTTTATTTTGCCAACTTCCAGTTTCATTTGTTGACAACCAAGCCCAATCTAATGCAGTCTCATCATATCCCTGAGAATATAATAAAATACTATCTCCTGATGTAATACTTGAAGTATTTTGTCCTTGGTTTTGCCATAATGGATCTGTTACATCTGTAGTTGTTAAACTATGTTCAGAAGTATTCCAATCATCATTAGTATCATTAGCATATACTTTCCAACCTATAACTAATCCACCAGTTGTATTTAATGTTATTGTTGTATTGGACCAAGAATTATTTATTGCTGAAAATGCAGTAGTACTTTCATTTGACCATGCCCCTGTATTATTAGTTGATAAAATATAATGACTCAAATTTCCTTCTATATCATACCATTTTTCATAAAATAAACATGGAACTCCTGCATTTGTTGTATTTGTTCCTGAAGTTGCTGTGTATTGTGGTGGTGTGTTTGGAGAAGTATAAGTAACAACAACTTCACCATAATATGTTATAGCTGTTGATTTAAATGTAAATGTTCCTAGTGGCCCACGAATACCCCAATTTATATGACCGCCTGTAATTATATCTGAAAAACTAGAACTATAGGTAGTGTTTACAGTATCCTTACTTGTTGTTGTATGATTGGCTTTAGAAGTATATGTTCCAGATTCTTTTACATAAAGCGCATATTCATAAACTGCTCCCCTTAAACCATATCCCTTTGCAGTAATAACAATCTGTGTTATATCATCAATATTTTCAGAAATGGTTGTGTTAAACCTATGCATCTGATAAACACTTCTACTGACTGCTGTATGTGAAACATAATTGTCATCATCTCCATCTATAGCAGGATATTCTAGATCTGTTGTGAACTCTGTTGTAGCCTGACCATCAAAATCAGTAGCACTAGCACCCTCTCCTTCATATGCCTGAGAATCGCTGTCATCAATTATATAGGTAGATATATCATTGAGAAGATATATATGCTTTCTAGTACCGTCTTTTTCTAAAATCGCATCTGTTTCTGTTTCTTCTATTATGATCCAGCCTTCAGAAATAAGTTTATTATAATATTCTGAACATGTCATAGTATTTGATTTTTTTTCTTCTATTATATTTGGCAGAGAATTGTTATTTGAATAAACATATTTCATCGAAACTATCAAAAATAAAAATACTATCAACACTAACAAAATCTTTCTCATGTAAATAATTTTAGAATTAGTTCTAATTAAGATTTCACATAAGTCAATTATATTTTATCGTATCAACACCAACTATAAAATCAAAATCTCCAAGAACTATAACATCATATTCTGTGCCAAGATAATTATATCTGATATAACTTAACGTATCATTACTGCCAGCAGTATATTTTCCTTGTATTTCTATTGCTATATTTGCTAATGGATATTCAT
>CAYLUO010000079.1:0-2211 GCA_964386885.1 uncultured archaeon | reverse complement strand
CATAACTTTTCCGTCTTTAATATGCAATTCTATTCCACAGCCAACACCACAATAAGGACAAACGCTTTTTATTATCTTCATGTACATTATTTTAATATTCAATTTAATAATTCTTTTCATGGATATTAGTTGTATTATTCTTGCTGGGGGAAAGTCAAATAGAATTGGTAGAGATAAAGCATTTATAAAAATAAAGGATAAGCTAATGATAGACTATGTTATAGATGAAGTTGAGAAAATCTTTGATGATATAGTTATTGTTGTAAAAAATAAAGAACAAAAGAAAAAATTAACTGATAAAAAAATAAAAATAGTTGAAGATAATCAAAAAATAGATTCTCCTATTATTGGCATAAAAGAGGGTATAAAACATATTAAAAATGATTATTTTTTTGTTGTTGCATGTGATATGCCATTTATAAAATCAGAAGTGATAGAAAAATTAATTTCGAATTTGGATGAAAATGATTGTGTCGTTCCCCAGAAAGAGCCTAAAAAATACGAACCTTTATTTGCTATTTATAGAAAATCTATGTTTGAAAATTGTAATGTTAATGATAGTTTACATAAAATTATTGATAATTCTAAAAATCCAAAATTAATTCCTATAGAAAATTTAACACAAGATAGAAAAATCTTTTCAAATATAAATACAGAAGAGGATTTAAAATTTAATTTCTAATTATATGTTATGACTAATAAAAAACATCATAAAAAAAACTTTAAAGATTTTTTTAATTCTCAAATATTTGATAAAGCCTATTTTTCACATGATTTAACAAGAGAGATAATAAACATACCGCATTTTACATATGATACTAATATTATTTTAAATGAATTAATTGATAAAAGAAAACATGATAATGAAAACATAAGAAAAATAATTAATAATTATTTAGGAGTTATTTATGAGCCTATTCTATATGAAGTTCACAAGAATTATATTTTAGATGTATATAATTTAACTAGTACCAAAAAAAGAGAAAGAAAAGAACAACTTATTAATCTATTTGATACAAAAAAAATTAGGTTTCAAACTAAATGTAATAATTTTTGTGGAAAAATAACTTCTCAGTATAAAGATTTTAAAGAAATTATAGGATATCTAAGAGTAAATAGACAAATAAAATGTAAGGAATCACCAACATATGATAAACAAAAAGGAAGAGTTGAAACATCTGATTTAAACTTTATTATTTCAAGTATAATTGAAAATTCGATAATGATCTCAAATGATAATGATATATTAAATTTAATTAGAAATACTAAAATTCCATTTAATGATGAATTAATACCTTTATATAAATACCTAAAAATAGAACATGGACGATATAAAAACTATCCTATTATAATTGAAAAAAAAGGAATCTTAAAGAAAAAACTTGTAATTGACGATGAATTAAATAAAATGTTACAAAAAATGCCCACAGATCTTGTATGGGAAGATATAATTCAAAAAACAAAATAATTTAAAACCCAAAAAATAGCGTCTCCATAATAAAAAGTAAATATTAATGCTAAAGGAAATGCTGGTGCAAATCTGACACCATCTTTTATCATAATATATTTCTTCTTTGATTTTTTGATTTTCTTTAATTGTTCTTTTGTTAGACCTTCCCAGATTTTAGATGATTCTAGAACATCACCTTCTTTTAATTTAGAAATAGGAATCTTTTTTTTAAATCCAACTTTTTCTACAGTTCTAGCAAATTTCCAGAATAAGAAAAATCCTAACGTTCCTATCATAAGAAAAGCTCCTAATTTAATGAGAAAATAAAATGAATATGAATGAAAATATACTGCATATGAACTGAAAATTAATATTGATAAAATAAAAATCAGATTAAAATTTATAAATTTTCTAGAATTTTTTTTGAAATATTTGAAAAAACTAGTCCATATGTCTCTTCTAATAAAAGACAAAATGAAAATATATATTACCATATATGCTGCTCCCACAAGAAATACATTAAAAAAATAACTTAGTGGAAATGAAAATAATGTTCTTGCTTGAAAGACTGAATAAGGTAATAAAAATCCTATTGCTGATAATATTTTTGCATCTCCTCCTCCCCATTGTCCTCCAAAATACATTAAAAATCCAAATCCTAGGAATATAAGACCAGTTATCACAGAAAATAAAATTGGCCAATAACTTCCTATTCTAATAGAAGTAATAATATGTCCTATTAGGCCAAAACCAATCATAAC
>CAYLUO010000078.1:0-2237 GCA_964386885.1 uncultured archaeon | reverse complement strand
TTACTAGTTTTGTTTTTTGCATCAAAGAAACTAGAGTCAGTTGTAACAGAAATATCAGATTTAACAATAGATGATGTTGGAAAAAGAGTTAAAGTGTGCGGAAATATATCTTCATATCATTTATCAAGAAGTAATCATTTATTTTTTGGCATAGAAGATTCTACTGATAGTATAGATATAGTTATTTTTAATTCTACTGCCCCAAAGCTGAGCATAGATCCTTATCAGTTAAAACAAGATCAAAAAATTTGTGTTCTAGGAACCCTTACTGAATATAAGTCTGGTCTTGAAATTATAGCTGACAAAGTGGAAACATGTTAGAACTTCTATTGTTTGTGTTAGCTGGAATTGGATTTGGAACTTTTACAGGACTTATACCAGGAATACATGTCAATTTAATTTGTGTTCTTTTATTGGGAGTATCATCTATTTTCATTGGTTTGAACCCGTATTGTTTAGTTGTTCTTATAATATCAATGTCTGTTACTCATACTATTCTTGATTTTATTCCTTCTGTTCTTTTAGGTTGTCCTGAAGATTCTACTGCTTTGTCTGTTTTGCCTGGGCACCAAATGTTATTAAAAGGAAAAGGATTAGAAGCAATTTATTTAACAATTCTTGGTGGAATAGGTGTAATTTTATTTTTTGTTTTGATGATACCGATTTTGATAAAAATTCTTCCAATATTTTATGAAATGATAAAATATTATATCCATTATATTCTCATAGCAATTGTATCTTATCTCATATTAACACAAAAAGGAATGAAAAAATTATTAGGATTGTTTGTTTTTATTATATCTGGACTATTAGGTCTGATTGTTTTTGATATTCCAGGAATTTCTTCTACCCTATTGTTTTTTCCCTTATTTACTGGTTTGTTTGGAATATCCACTTTATTGATAAGTCTTAACAGCAAGACAAAATTTCCAAAACAAGATGATGAAATAGGAGAAGTAAAAAATCCTTTAATTATTAGTGGGATTATAAAAGCATTTTTTTCTGGTCTTTTAGTAGGAACTTTGCCAGGTGTTGGTGCAGCACAAGCTTCTGTTTTGTCACAGCAAATAACAAAGAAAAGAGATATGAGAGAATTTCTAGTTTCAGTAGGTGGAATAAATACAGCAACAGCAATTTTCTCATTGGTTGCATTATACACAATAGGAAAACCAAGATCAGGTGCAGCAGTTGCAATAGAAAAATTAGTAGAAAATTTTGGAATTAATGAATTAATGTTGGTAGTTGCTGCAGGATTAATAGCAACTGGAATCGCATCTTTGTTGGCTTTATTCTTAAGCAGACGATTTCTAAATGTAATAGAAAAAATATCTTACAGAAAATTGTCAATATCTATTATATTTATTTTGATAGGACTAACAATACTTTTAACTGGATGGGTTGGAATTTTAATTTTATTTGTTTCAACTATGATAGGATTATTAGCTCCTTTATTAAATGTCAAAAGAAGTTTTGCAATGGGAGTTTTAATGATACCAGTCATACTTTTTTATTTTGGTATAATTTAAATTAATTAGTATGAAATCTACTAAAATATTCCTTCCGATTTCTTTCTTAATTATATCTTTATTTTTAATTCAAAATGTATCTGCATTTGGAATAGGAAGTCTTATTGAAAACAGGTCTATTAATCAAGTAATGATTATTTCTATAATTTGTTTTGGAACTATGATGGTATTAGCACATTTTCTTGAAAGAGAAGCTGATAAAATAGGAGTTTTTCTTGGACCTTTAATAGGAATGATGATAGTAGCAGCTATGACCTCAATACCAGAACTTGCTGTTGTAATGAATTCTGTAATTAAAGGAAGTGTTGAACTTGCTGTTGGTACTATAATTGGATCTAATATTGCAAATATAGCTCTTGTTCTAGGAATCGCAGCAATATTCAGGCCAATTGAAATTGAAAAAGGATTTTTAAAAGCTTTACTTGCTCTTAGTGTTATAGCAATTGGTCTTATAGTGATTTTCTTTAATTTGAAGATCATACCACCAACATTTGAATCTATAAATGTATCTGAAATGAGTATTCTCCCTCAAGAAGGAATTATTATGATGATTTTCTTTGGATTTTATATTTTCTTCTCAAAGTTTCTTTACAGAAAAAAACAAGAAGAAACAGAAGAAAAAACCGGAAATCTTAGGAATTCTATTATTATATCAATTCTATTAGCTCTTATTATATGGTTTCTTGCTGAAGCAACTGTTGTATCTGTTAC
>CAYLUO010000077.1:0-2251 GCA_964386885.1 uncultured archaeon | reverse complement strand
TATGGAAAGCTGAATCTATTTTAAGAGAATATAGAAGAAGAGCAAGAGAATTAGCTGCAAAAAAAGATAAAGAAGGAGAAAAAGTTCTAATAGAAAAGTTAAACAAACTTGGCTTGCTTGAAAAAAATGCACAATTGGACGATGTATTAAGTCTTTCTTTAGAAAAAATATTAGATAGAAGATTACAAACAATAGTTTTCAAAAAAGGATTAGCAAATACTCTTAGACAATCAAGGCAATTTATTGTTCATGGTCATATAGCTATTGAAGGAAAAAGAGACCTGTTTCCAAGTCATATTATAGAAAAAGATGTTGAAAGTAAAATTAATTATTATGGAGCTCAACCTTTAAAATCAAAAACAATTAAAAAAAGTGAGAAATAATGGTAAAACCAACAAAAGTAAAAAAAATAGTAAAAAAGTATGAAGTAAGAGCATCAAAAAAAGGAGCATGGGGAATTGCTCATATTTTCTCTACTGTAAATAATACAATAGTTCATATAACAGATATAACAGGAGCTGAGACTATAGCAAGATATAGTGGTGGAATGATAACAAATAAAGACAGAGAACAAGGAAATCCATTTCCAGCAATGATAGCAGCAAAAAAAGCAGGAACAGAAGCAAGAGAAAAAGGAATTATAGGTGTTAATATAAAAGTTAGAGGAAGAGGTGGGCATCATAAAAAAGCACCTGGACCAGGAGCACAACCAGCAATAAGAGCTATAGCAAGAATTGGTTTAAGAATTGGCATGATAGAAGACGTAACTCCAATTCCAACTGATACTACAAGAAGAAAAGGTGGGAAAAGAGGTAGAAGAGTCTAAAACTTTTAAAGTTTGACTATAATTATTAATGTTATTGGTGATTAATTGAAAATACAAATATTGAAAAAAAATAAAGAAAAAATAAGTTTCAAAATTTCTGATATTTCTGCTGCTTTTGCAGGAGAAATGAGAAATATAATGATATCTGAAATTCCTACTTTATCAATTGAATGGATTGATTTTCATAAAAATGATTCCGTTATATGTGATGAAATAATAGCAAGCAGATTGGGCTTGGTTCCATTAGTATTTGATCCTGAAATATTCAATTTCAAACAAGAATGTAAATGTGAAGGAAAAGGATGTTCACACTGTCAAGCAAAATTTTCTCTAAAAAAGAAAGGACCTTGTGTTGTATATTCTGGAGACATGAAATGTGTTGACAAAACAATAAAGCCTGCTTATCCAAAAATTCCAATCACTGAATTAAGTGAAAAACAAGAATTAGAATTTGAAGCATATGCAGAATTAGGTGTTGGAAAAACACATGCAAAATGGCAGGGATCTGTGGTAGGATATAGAAATATGGCAAAAATAACAATTACAAAAAAAGGTGAGACATGTAAAGATGGTGAAAAGATTTGTCCTAAAAATGTCTTTGTTGCGAAAAACAATAAATTGAAAGTAAAAGATGCTGATAAATGTAATTTATGCATGCAATGTGTTGAGGCATGTGGAGAAGATGCAATAAAAGTAGTTCCTGATGAAAATAAATTTTTATTCCAAGTTGAAAGAGCATGTGGACTTTCTAAAAAAGATATTCTTACAAAATCAATGGATATTCTTTCTGATAAATTAAAAGATTTTTCTAAACAGATAGAAAAATTAAAATAAGAATAATACAATAACTTATTATGTCTAGAAAAAAAGAAAGAGCTGAGAAAGTTATAAATGGAATTCTAGAAATGAAATATGTTACATTACCAAAGAGAACAACTGGACAAAAAGCAGCTGATTTGGTAACAAGATTTTGTGGTACATGGAAGTTCATAAGTATAGTATTTATATTCATGGGAATTTGGATTTACCTTAATATAAAAGCATGGCTTGGTGCATGGGACCCATATCCATTTATTTTACTAAATTTTGTTTTGTCATGTTTAGCAGCAATTCAAGCACCAATAATTCTCATGAGCCAGAATAGAGCCACAGAAAGAGATAAAATGAAAATGCATATGGATTATAAAATAAATAGAGCATCAGCAAAAGAAATACAAAATATAAAAAGAGATGTTAAGGAAATATTAAATTCTATTAAAAAGAAAAAATAATAATTTTTCTAAAAGGTTAATGTATTTAAAATAAAAATTATATTATTAGCTATACGCAGGGGTAGCCAAGTGGTCAAAGGCGCAGGTGAAAAATAACATTGAGAAATGGTATTTTCCGGCGAAACTTAAGACCTCTTGGTTTGGTAAATTCCAA
>CAYLUO010000076.1:0-2277 GCA_964386885.1 uncultured archaeon | reverse complement strand
TTTTTTTACCTGGAGTTGCTACAAATATTTTTTGATTTTCTTATTCGTTTTTTTCATATTGCAGAAATTACTTTCACTTCAATATTAATAACAGGACTTATTCTTGGCGCGTAAACTGTTTTTTTTATTTTTCCAGGTTCTTTTTCTAATTTTTCATATGTTTCGGCTAAGATTGAATATTTCATACTACTAATGATTTCAAATATTAAGATTTAATATTTTTATTATTCCAAAAGTTCAAGAAATATATATGGAAACAATAGAATCTATCAAAACAAGAAGATCAGTTAGAGTCTATGATAGAAAAGATGTTCCTACTGATTTAATAGAAAAAATATTAGAATGTGGAACAATGGCTCCTTCTACTGGTAATACTCAGCCATGGGAATTTATTATTGTTAAAGATAGAGAAACTAAAAATAAATTATTTGATGCTTCTCTAAAACAAGAGCATGTTAGAGATGCTCCTGTTGTTATAATAATATGTGCTAATTTAGAAAAAGCAAAACAAAGATACAAAGAAAGAGGAGAAAAATTATATTCTATCCAAAATACAGCAGCATGTATACAAAATATGCTTTTGACAGCGCATGATCTGGGACTAGGAACATGCTGGGTTGGTTCATTTGAAGAAAAAGAAGTATCAACTATATTAGAAATACCAAAAAAACTAAGACCAATTGCAATTATAACATTAGGGTTTCCACTAGAATATGAAACTCCTATAAAAACAGAAAGAATTCCATATAAAAATGTAAGTTGGTCAGAAAAATATGGAAAAACATGGGAATTCAAACCAAGACCTTTAGACATTCAGGCAAAAGACTGGCAACAAAGACTATCAGAATTAGAAAAAAAACTAGAAAAACCAAAAGAACTACAAGAAAAGGAATCATTCTCAGAAAAATTCAGAAGAATAGTAAAAAGTATAACAAAATAGGCAAACATTAATTTAGAAAAGAGTAATAATTAATAGGTGTTAGTTTGAAAAATAAAATATTTTTTCCTATCATGGTTTTATTATTAATACCAATCCTAGTTAGTGCAAGTAATGTAGAAGTTGTAACTCCAGGAACAGTAAATGTATATACGATTCAATCAAATGAAATTCAGATTTTAGTAAAAAATACAGGGGCTGTAACAGACACATTCTATTTTTCATTGTGGCCGTCAGGTTGGGGCACTTTAGAAAGATATTGGGTATCTTTAGATGGGAGAGAGACTATAACATTAAATCTTGATGTAATTCCTCCTATAGAAACAAAGGAAGGAATACAAATATTCAAATTTACTGTATCTTCACTTGAATCAGAAGAAACTATTACAAAGGAATTATTTTTGAGTGTAAAAAGAACAGCTGACATTTATATTTCTGAAATAGACTTGAGCAAAGAAATACTAAATCCAGAAGAAACATTAATAATAGAACCAGTTATAAAAAATATCAATTCAGCACAAACAAAAAATGTTTATGTGACAACAGAAATTTTAAAAAATGACTTAGTTGTTGAAAAATTTGATGATTTTGTTGTTATAAAACCAGATTCTTTGAAAAAAATATCACATAATTTTGACATAAGTTTAAAAAACAAACCTGGTAGTTATCAAATAAAAGTAATTTTAAAAGACGAATCAAATAAAATTTTACATGAAAAACAAAACTATTTTCAAATAAATTCTGTCTCTAAAGTTGAAAAAAGTAAAGAAGTTAAAAATAGACTTTTCTATAGTTCGGTTGTAATAAAAGTAGAAAATAAAGGAAATCTACAAGCTTGTAATTTTTATGTGACAGAATCTTTGCCATCATTTTCTAAGAGTTTCTTTTATCCTGGCATAGAACCAGTTCTCAGCGAAATAGAAAATAATAGAGTCATATATACATGGTTAATAGAATCTTTAGATCCAGGAGAAACTTTAGAAATAAGATATGAATTAAGATTTACTAATGTCATACTAGGAGCCTTACTTGTTATTATATTAACATCATTAATTATTTGGAAATTCTTCAGACCAAAACTAACAAAGAAATACATTGGTTTATTCAGAGGAGAAGAAGAAGTAAAAGTTTCCTTATCTTTCAAAAATAAAGAAAGAAGAGAAATCAAAAATGTTATTGTAAAGGATTTTGTTCCAGGAATTGCTAAATTAATTCCAGAATATGACACGCTAATTCCGAAAGTAAAAAGAGAAGAAAGTGGAACAGAACTAACATGGAAGGTAAGAAGCATAAAACCAAAAGAAGAAAGAGTATTTACATATAAAATAAAACCAATTATA
>CAYLUO010000075.1:0-2304 GCA_964386885.1 uncultured archaeon | reverse complement strand
AAATTTAAAATAAAAGCCAGAGATTCTAATGGAATTGAGGAGGATTTTTCAACGAGCATTGATATTTTGAGTGAAAGTTCAGTACCAGATAATAGATCTGTTGATTTGACTGAAATAAAAGATATATCTAAAATAGTAAAAGACACTCCAACCTCAGTTATATTTGATGAGTCTAAAGTAAAAGAACTTGTAATAACAACAGATCGAAGAATATTACATGTAGAATTGACATTAGAAGAGTTAAGTAATTTAACAAGTATTTCTGCACCATCTGAAGAAGTCTATAAATATATTAATATAACAAAAGTAAACCTAAGTGATTCTTATATAACTAATGCGAATATTTACTTTAAAGTTCCTATATCATGGACAGAAACAAATAATATAGACAAAAATACAATAAAATTAGTCAAATATTCTAGTTCATGGAGCGATATTAGTACTTCATATACTCGTTCAGATAATAATTATTATCATTATAATGCCACAACAGATGGTTTGTCAGTATTTGCAATAGTAGGAGAAGAATTATTGCCAAATGTAAAAACATCAGATTATCTTAATATAACTACATATCCTGAAACAATATCTGTTGAACAAGGAAAAAATAAGACAGAATCTATTATAGTTAAAAACATAAAAACAGATGTAAATCAAACTGTAGAATTAACACTTATAGGTATTGATTCTAGCTGGTATAGTACAACACCAACTTCATCTATTATAACATCAAATACAAATGAGACATTTAATATTACTATTAATATTCCATAAAATACAACAATGAAAGATTATACATGTCAATATAATACATCAAGTTCTTATGATTATACAACTAAAAATTTTACTCTGTCAATATTACCTGGTTCTGAATTAAAAAATACAATAAATACAACATTAGCTAATTATTCAGCCAAATTTAATGAAATAGAAATTAGATATAATGAAACTAAAAATAAAGGAATTAATACAACATCAGTCGATACTTTATATAATGATCTAGAATCTAAATTAAATTCTGCAATTAGTTTTCGTGATTCTAATGATTATAAATCTGCTTATAATTTACTAGATGATATTAAAGATGGATTGACAAAAACTGAACAAGAATTAGATATTCTGTTAGGAGTTAGTTTTTGGTCAGGTTCATGGACTAAGAAAATTCTAATATTTGTTGCCATAGGTGGTGTAATAGGATTTGCTTTCTATTTATTCTGGCCAACATCACTCAAAATACCAAAATTAAGAAAAACCGGCAAAGAAGTTATTGAAGAACAAGAAAAAGGGATGATTAAAGACACGTATGATGAAGAGTTTGAAGAAATAGAAAAGAAAAAAACTCAAGATGAAATAAAAGATAAATATACTGAAGAATACGACTCTTTAGAAAAAAATCAAAAACACTCAGAGCAAGAAGATAAAGAAGGATAAATATCCTCATGTAATTGGCAAATTAATTTTTTCTTTCTGATTTCTTTGCAGATTTTACAAAATTCTGAATTTATTTTCAAAGCAGTCATATTTCCTCTTGCTATTTTTTTTGCTAATTCTTTTATCATTTTCATTATTTCTTCGTCTTTTTCCAGTATTTTTACTTTTGCTCCTCTTGATTCTTTATTATATTGAGAAATAGCTGCTTGTGTTATTCCTAATAATTCTGATGTTTCCATCTGAGTTAAATTATATGTTGTTAACAATTCTCTTGTTATGAGTGATCTCATAGCTGGTAATATAGAAGATACCATTACTTCACAATATGGTTTCATAAAATATAATTAGAAATTGAAATATATATCAGTGTTATAAATATTCCATTATAAATATTTTATTTTTTTCTAGCTTTTTTATTATATCTTCAATTGATAATTTTTTAAAATCTTTACAATAAGGGTAAAGATCTCCTTTACAACCAAAGACTATAGTTGGTAGTGAGTATGCACAACCTTCTTTGTATTCTCCGTTGTTTATTTCCTTTTTCAAATAAAATCTACATGAACCTTCTTCTGGTTCAAATTCTTTGGATAATATAGAATTTAATCTTCCATCTTTAGTTAATGGATTATAAGGATCTTCATATATCCATTTTTCTATATTTTTTTTAAAAAGATAGAATTTTATTTCCTTTTTCAATTTATCAAATGGATTAAACATAATCACTCAATAGTAGTGATAAATATATAAATCTTTCTATAACATCGTTATATCTAACCTTTAAATATGTGGTTTTTATAAAATAAGAGGTAGACTATTATGGTAGTATATTTAAGAGTGGCTGTGGTCGCAGTTGCTCTCGGAGATATGACT
>CAYLUO010000074.1:0-2311 GCA_964386885.1 uncultured archaeon | reverse complement strand
ATTATTTTAACTTCTCCTCTAATTTTATTTGCACTAATATCATATCTGTCTAAGATTTTTTCTTTCATGCTTTCATCTTTAATTTTGGTGGACCTATAAATGGATATTCTATTTTTATTAAATCATGTTCTTCTAAAATTTTAGCCCAATCTTCAATAATATCAGTTTTTATACCAAGTTCTTTTGAAAGTTTAGGAATAGTTTCTGATTCTCTTTCTCTTATTATATTTATTAGTTGATCTATTTTCGATTCTATTATCATTCCTGTTTTTTCTAAAGATTTAACAAAAAACTCATTGCTAATTCCTTTCATTATATCTTCTCTTGTTGTAATACCAATCATTTTCTTTCTTTCATCAACCACTATAAGTGTATTTATATTAAATTTATTGAGTATGGATATCACATCAGTTATGTTCATATTTGGTGTTATTGTAATAGGGTTTTTATTCATAACAGACTTGACTTTAATTTTTTCCAATTTATCTAATTCTATTTGATCTTTTCTTGAATCTAAAATATTTTTCAAACCAAGAATTTTCATTATATCTGTTTCAGTTATAACACCAACTAATCTATTGTTAGATAAAACTGGTACTCCACTTATATTATAATCAGAAAATAGTTCTAATGTCTTTCTTAAATCATCTTCTTGACCAACATATTTAACATCTGTTGTCATAACATCCTTGACAATTGTTTCTATTGTTATTGCTCTTCTTACTATTTTAGGTTTTTCATGTAATTTTTTTGTAATTTCTTTTCTAGGAATTTTTTTGATAGTTTTAATTTCTTCTTTCGGTTTTTTTATTTTTACTATTTTTTTGATACGAACTTTTTTTATTGGTTTTTTTTTGGGTATTTTTTTAATATGTCTAATTTTCTTTTTCTTTATTTTTTTCGATTTTATTTTCCTTTTCTTTAGTTTTTCAATTGGTAATTTTCTTTTTTTTTCTTTCTTTTTTCTTAAAACTTTTCTTTTTTTGGATTTTTCAATAGTAGATTTCTTCTTTTTTTTAATACCAAAGAATTTTTTTAAAATATCCATCATAGATGCCATTATATCACACTTATTAAATCATTTTTCTGAATATTATATAAATTTTCTATTACATTAATTTGTCCTTCTAGTAAATCAACTTTTGTTTTTCCTGGTATATCTGTTAAATTCAATTCTGTAGTAACAATCGCCTCGCATAAATGCATTTCTAATCTTAAAGATGCTGGCTCTGTATCTGCTACTCTAATTCTTACCCATCCTTCAAAAGTATCTTTAGTAACATCCATTTTAAAATTACTTTTCTGAGTTTTTGATAGATATTCTGTTGTAGTATAACTTGAAGAATCGTCAATAAAAGTAATAGTTGTCTTCAGACCATCATTTTTTAGAGGTCCCCACTGACCTGACTCTATTTGCCATCCATCTAGTAATTGAACTGTTATATTATAAGCATTTATTTTTCCAGAACTATTTTCATTATCTTCTGGTATAATTGCATATTGTCTTTTTCCGAATCCTTGTTCATGAGTATAAGAAATATTATATGGTTCTATAATAAGTGTCATTGTATTTCCTATATTTGCTATATCTGTATCTACATCAATATTTTTTTCTGTCAAATATTCTTCTGTGAAATTTTCATATCTTGCCAAATCTTCGATAAAATTTGAAACAGTTTGAGGCAGTTTTTCTTGAAATTCAACGTAACTAAAATCTGGTTGTTCGTCTACACTAACATTTAATGTTAAATAGGTTGAATTAAATTCTTTTTCTAAAATATCTATAACAGAATCTTGTATTGTTTTGAATTTGTAATATATCCTATCAGACAATATATCTTGGGATGCTATATCTTCTATTTCTATATTTTTAGTAGAAAATACAAATGATAGAGCAAAAACACTCATCAAAAGAAGAAATGCAATATAACTCATAAATATTCCTTTCATTTCAACCACACCTTTATAGAAGCTAGATTATATTTGTCTATTCTATTATCTTCAAATGTCAGAAATCCTCTTTTTGCTATAAATAGATCTTTATCTTCTCCAAATATCTGGAACGCTATTTGAGTATAGATGTCTTCCAAATCTTCACCTGTTGGAGCAAAATAATATTTTCCATCTGTTATATTTGCTATATTTTTTAAAAGATTTTCGTCTGCATCATCACCCAAACCAATTGTATAAATTACAATATTATTATCAGCAGATTCTTGTGCTGCATTAATAGGATCCCCTTCCGTCATTTGATTCCCATCTGTTAATAATATTTCTACATATGGGACACCAAGTCTTCCATTTTCTTTTA
>CAYLUO010000073.1:726-2327 GCA_964386885.1 uncultured archaeon | reverse complement strand
TTTAAATTTTTTATAAACAATAGAATAATATGCAGTTTACTCTTCAATTAATGTTAACAAGAAAATGTCCTCTTAGATGTAAATATTGTTATGTAAAAAAAGAAAATAAGGATATGAACAGAGAAATACTTGATAAATCTATAGATTTTGGACTTAGAAAGGCAATCGAAATTAATGCAGATTATTTTCATCTTTCATTGACTGGAGGAGAACCATTTTTAAAACCAAAATTGATATACAGATCTATTAATGAGCTTGAAAAAAAATTAAAAAAAATAAATCTTAGATTCCAACCAACAATAACCACCAATGGAACTTTATTTAATAAAAAAATACTTTTATTTTTAAAGAAAAAAAAATTAAGTCTTCTTGATATAAGTATAGATGGATATAAGCAAATACATGATAAAAATAGAAAATACTCAAATGGTAAAGGCTCATATTTTCTTGTTGAAAAAAATTCCAAAAAAATATTAAAAATTATACCATGGGCAAGATCATGTACAGTTATATCTAAAAATAATTTTAGAATGATAGATATAGAAAAAGCATTTGAAAATTTATTTAAAATAGGATTTAGACATATGGCATTTGGTTTAGAGTATGGAAATTACACAGACGATCAAGTAAAATATTTCCATGAATTAAATAAAAAAATAATTGAAAAAGCATTGGGAAAAATAATTGAAAAAGAATTTGTAACTATTTATCCATTTTCAAAATTCATACTCCATAAAGAAATATATGATAGAAATGAATCAGAAAAACTTTTATCTTCTAATTGCGGTGCAGGCAAAAATCATTTTACTATAGATACAGACGGTGGTATTTATCCCTGTACTTTTTATTTAGAATATCTAAAAGAAAGGTCCAAACTTGGAGATGTATTTAATGGATTAAAAAAATCATTTGATGAAAATACTTGTATTTTTGAGAAGAAGATGTTAAATACAGATTTGGACTACAATTTAAGAGAAAAAAATACTCAATACTTTATTAAGAAACTTAAAAAAGAAAAAATTTATGATGAATATATTGAATGGTTAAAAAAATGGGTAAGATGAAATTTACAAATTATACAATAGGACTTTCAACTAAATGCAATCTTAGATGTAAATATTGTTCTATATTCAGAGAAAACCCATTGCCATTAGAAATGTCAGAAAAAACTGTTGAAAGATTAATAGAATGGATAAGAGAAACACATGATAAAAAATTTTTACTGCATTTTCTATATGCGGAACCACTTCTCAATTTTCCTTATATTAAAAAAATTATTTCAGAATTGAGAAAAGACAATCCAAATATGAAAGTTACAGTTACAACCAATGGGGTTTCTTTAACTAAAGATAAGATCAAATGGATTAAAAAAAATAATATTTCTTTACAGGTAAGTATAGATGGTGATGAAAAATCAAGTAAAGATAGATGTGATATTAAAACCTACAAGAGAATTATAAGGAATGCGTTGAATGCACAAAAAAATATAAATGATGTCACAATTTCTTATTCAATAACACCATCTAATGTAAAACGGGTTCCTATCGGTGTGAAAAAATTAATTGGTTATGGATTTAAAAAGATATTTTTAAAACCAATTG
>CAYLUO010000073.1:0-716 GCA_964386885.1 uncultured archaeon | reverse complement strand
GAATACCATTTTTACAAACAAAAAAAATAGATGATTATATATCAAATCATTTCACAGCATTTATTATAGGATCAAAAGAATATTATTCTAAAAATAAAGTTTATATAAATCCACCATTATTTTTCAATTTTTTCTTGAATGATAAAATAAAGATAAATAAAGAAACATATCCATTCAGATGTATGGCAATGAATAAAGGTGTTTTTATTTCTCCATTAGGTGAAGTATACCCATGCTCATATTTTTATCAGGGATTTGGGCATAGAAATAAAATTTTTGATATGGGCAATATTCCTAATGAATTGAACATCAAGAAAATAAATCAATTCTTAGAAAATATAAAAACTGAAAAAAGACCTGATTTTTTCGAAAATGAAGATTTTTCAAAATTGAAAAAAATTTCTAAATTAAATTCAGATCAGACATATGATTTACTTGCAAAATGTCCATATCACAATTTTACTGTAAATAAAAAATTATATAATTTTCCGCAAAAGCATTTACTTTTTACTCTAAAATATTTAGAGAAACTGAAAAAATTTGAACATAAACATAAAATAGACATGAAAAGACTAAATAAATATTTTCAAATTTGTAAAAAAAACATCATAACAATATAATTCAAGAATCAATTAACTATTAAATTTTCCTTTCTAATATTTTATTTATGACAGATTGGCCTATTACATTTAAATGTAATAACAATTGCATCTCTT
>CAYLUO010000072.1:0-2375 GCA_964386885.1 uncultured archaeon | reverse complement strand
TTTCTCATTTCAGCTATAGCAGACAAAGCTTTTATTGCTTGTTCAGGACTTTTCTTTAGATTTGATGCGATTTTTATTTTCACACCATTTTTCTTTAGTTTTTTAAGTGTTACCAAATGACTTTCAAACAATTGATTAATTCCAGCTGGTGTTGTTACTATATTTACAGATGATGATGCATTTTTCAACATACTATCCATTTGTTGTATTACAGAATAACTTCCTTTTAATGCGCCTGTTAAATCTTCTGGTAAAATTGTTTCTATTCCTTGTTCATATATAGTTTTTAATTCTTCCATCATCTTAGAAGTTTTTATTTTATCTATTTTTTGTTCCATTAATCTTATCTTTTCTCTTTCTCCATCTTTTGCCTTTTCAAATGCATCTTCTGGTGATATTGCTACATATTTCAATGGTTTTGATGGTTGAATTATTACAAATCCTTTTTTTGATAAAGTCTCTAAAACATCGTATGTTCTTGATCTAGGGACATTTGTTAAAGATGACAATTCTCCTGCTGTGGCTGTGCCACTTGTTAAAAGTGCAACCCATAATTTTCTCTCATATAGATTTAGACCTATGCCACGAAGTGCATCCATTAATTCAGACGATCCTAACATTTTTAATCACTTATGTATTACTTATTAGTGATTGGCTTTTTAAAGATTTTATATATTACTTTATATTTTTGTTTAAGTTTTATTCCTATCAGAAATTAAATACTTTCTTATTTTTTCATAAATTGTTGTTTGTAAAGTTTATTTATTCTATCTTTTGTATCTACTTCTTCAATATCTTTATCTAATCTAAATCTTATAAGACGTGGAAAACGAAGTGCAAATCCAGATTTATATTTAGGAGATTTTTGTATTTCTTCATATGCAGCTTCTATAACAATTTTTGGTTTTAATCTCACTTTTGTTCCTGTAGATTCAATTATAAGTTTTTCTAGTTTTTTTGTTAATTCTTTGAATTGCTCGTCTTTTAGTCCTGTTCCTAATTTACCACATGCTAATAATTTTCCAGTATTTGGTTCTCTGCAGGCAATTTCAAATGAGCTCAACCAATTGCTTCTCTTACCTTTTCCCCACTCAGCAGATATAATAACTAGATCTAGACTTTCCATTATAGGTTTTACTTTTGTCCATTGTCCAACTCTTCTTCCAGCCTGATATTTTGCTTGTGAATTCTTTATCATTAATCCTTCTTGGTTTGAATTTAATGATTCTTCATAAAATTTTTGTGCTTTTTTGAGGTCTTTAGTTTCTAGTTGCTTAGCAAGCTCAAATTTATTAGAAATAGGACTTATAATTTTTTCTATAATTTTTCTTCTATTTTCAAATTTTTCATCAAGTAATGTTCTACCATCTATATATATAATATCAAAAATATTCATCTTGATTGGTATCTCCTTTACAATTTTTTCGATCTCATATTTTCTTTGAATTCTTTTTGATAATTGTTGGAATGGAACTGGTCTCTTTGTTTCAAGGTCTATGCCTATAACCTCGCCTTCAATCAAACATTCTTTTGCTTTTATTGCTTTTTTTGCATATTTTACCAAATCAGGGAATTGTTTTGTTACATCTTCTAATCTTCTGGTAAACAACCAAATTTTATCATCTTTTTTATGAATTTGTATTCTTACACCATCATACTTGTATTCCAAGAATGGTTTTTCATATAATCCTAATGCTTTTTCTAATGTTGGTGATTTTTCTCCAAGCATAACCATAATTGGCTTACCTAATTCTATTCTCACTTTTTTTAATCCAGCTTCTCCTTGTTGTTTTGCAATTTTTGCTATTTCTCCATAGTTCGCACGTAGAAACCATGCATTTTCAACAATTTTAGAATTAACATTAAATGCCTTTGCGATTGAATCTCTTATTATTCCTTCTGCAACTCCAATTCTTAATATTTCTAAAATACTTCTCACAATATATTTTGCTTCTTTTGGTTCGGCAGATGTAAGTAGTTCTGCAATAAGATTTAATTTTCTTTCTTGTGACCCAGAACCGGTTATTGTTGATAATTTTTGCATATTTTCATAAACATTTTCAATTGTCAGAGATTTTTGTGATAGAGTTCTTTGTTCTTTTCTTTTTATACAATCTTCTGCTACTAGACCAAGATCACCTAGAGTTTTTAGTTTATTGTTAATCTCACTTTCTGAAATACCAGTTGATTTTGATATTGCTTTAATCATCATCTGATTTGCTATTCCAGTTTTTTCTTCTGAATAAGAAGGAAATACTTTTCCAGAGACCAATAGAATAACTTTAGGCAAAATATCAATTGGCATTTTTTTGATTAGCTCAGAAAGAATCTCTGTTTTTTTTATTTTTCAAGGTTCTTTTTCTAATTTTTCATAT
>CAYLUO010000071.1:0-2438 GCA_964386885.1 uncultured archaeon | reverse complement strand
ACTCGGCTGATAAAGTAATTTCAGAAACCGAGAGGTCACCGGTTCAAATCCGGTCCAGCCCACTCAGGAGGCTAGAAAATGGTAGAATATGAAACAATAAAATCAAAAGAAATGAAATTTGGAAATAACAATTTCATAGAAGTAGCAAGAAAAAAAGCAAAATCTGAAACCGGAGAAAGAGAATTTATCTCTATATCTCGTGGTTTTGAAATGAACGGTCAAAAAAGATATACAAAATCTTTTACAGTGCCAGATGAAAAAGAAGTTGTTGATTTCGTTTCAGAAAAGCTAAAAGAAATGATTTAAGACTTTAAATCTTAATATAGAATAATATGAAAGGCTTATTTGTAGTATTCGAAGGGCTAACTACCTCAGGAAAGAAAACTCAGATAAAGTCACTTACAGATAAACTAAGAGAACAAGAAAGAGAAGTAGTTAATATAAGTTTTCCTTCTTATGGTACACAAGTCGGAGATTTGATAAAGGATTGGTTAGCTAAAAAATTTGTTATAGATCCAAAGTCAATGTCTTTGCTTTATGCTGCTGACAGAGCACAATATCAATCTAGAATTGAAGAATGGCTCAAAAAAAACTGGATTGTTATTTCTGATAGATATTGTTATTCAAATATAGCTTATCAATCTGCTATGGGATTGAATAGAAAATGGTTAGTAGAGACAGAAAGACCTATTATAAAACCTGATATTGTATTTTTTATAGATATTCCAGAAAAAACAGTAGAACAAAGAAAAGCAAAACAAGTTGAATTAGGTAAATTCTTAGGTATAGAAAAACAAAAACAAGAAACCATAGGTGAAAGAATTAGAAGAGAATTCTTAAATTTAGCAAGAGATCCACCCTATAAAAAGAAATGGTTTATTATAGATGGTACAAAAGAGATTACATATGTCCAAGACCAGATATGGGATATTATAAAAAGAGAATTGAAATAATGTTTCTATTTAGGTTTATATGTTATATTAGTTGGTTCTGTTATTAATTCAAGAGTTTTATTCATTATTTTTGTTAATTTATCTCCATATGGTGCCATTTCATGAATTTCATAATTTCCATCATTAAGTTTTATTTCTTTTGAGACAATAGTATTCACATGATTAATATCTAAATTGTAATGCACTACACCATCCCAAAAATCTAATATTTCATATCCACTCTTTTTATCAAATATTTCTTCTATTTTTTTAATTCTAATATTTGTTCCTTTATCCTTTATTTTAAATATTAAACCTTCGTCTACATCTATAACAAATAGTTCTTCAATTTTTTTTTCTTTTAAGAGGTTTTCACAATAATCAAATATTTTTGGTTTCTCCATAACTAATCTAATTTATTTAAAATTTATAAGCTTAACTAATAATAACATATTTAAATTAAACATTCATCCAATTATCTACTTCTTCGTTTGTTTCCTGATTTACATCTGAATCTTCTGTTTCTTCTGCTTTTTCCAGAACTGTTTCCATTATGTGTTCTTTTATATCCTCTTCAGGTTGTTTTTCTGGTTTTTCCTGCTTAGGTTTCTTTTCTTTATATGGTCCTTGTACTATATTATCAATTTTTTCCTCAAGTTCATCAATTCTTTTTATTAAAGATGAAATATCCTGTGGGTTTTGATTATTATTCGTTGGGGTTAATATACCCATTTGCATTAAAATTCCTAGACATCCCAGATTTGTTTTTTCTCCTGTATCAAGATTCTCACAAATATGAGTTTTTTTCATATTGTCAAAATAGATTTTAAAATCTTTTGTATTCAATTCAAATTTATTTGCCAATTTCATACAGATAATAGGATTTTAATAGATTTATTCTTTTTTTATTGGATTTTTGATATATTTTTTAAATATATCTTTCTTTTGTTTTAATTTAATCACTAAAAATAACAATATAATCAAAAAGCCTACAACAAATAAAAGACTATATCCATCCTTTTTATATGATTCTGTATCAATACCAAACCTATTACCAAAGATACTTACTAAAACTAGAACCAATATTAAAAATAATACTACTCTTATCAAAAGTGTTGTTGTTTTCTTCAACATTAGAAAAACTTAGTGAAAATAGATTTAAAAAAGTAATTATTATGCATATTGAGACATAATAGGAGTTAGGCGATCTTCAATTGTTAGACGGGACGCTTTTCTAACAAATTCTTCTCTTTTTTCTGTTTCTTCCGGGTCTGTTATTAAATAATTAATACGGGCCATAATTTCATTTATCGTTATTTTTTTATCAATGTCTTTATATCTAGTTACATTGGGCAATTTTTTCATTATTTCTAGTGCTTCTTTTGTGGAATAATTTATCATATGATAAATTTTATTTTTTAAATTAAATAACTTCTCCTTTGGAATAAGGAATTATTTTTTGTAAATCTTGTGTGTTTATTTCGAATTTTATTTGTTTCTGTAACT
>CAYLUO010000070.1:0-2454 GCA_964386885.1 uncultured archaeon | reverse complement strand
AACCTTTCTCACGCATTCATGGAGGAATTATCACCCTATTAAATAGGAAATTACCTTGAATTTATTTTTCAATGCATCCTTGGCCTCGACATGACTCTATAATTGACTTGTATAATTTTCTAATTATATAAATCGATTCATTTGATAAAGACATGATATAATTTTATATAGAGTATTTAAATAACTTTCATTAATTGAAAGTTAAACCGTTAACTTTATAAGTATTATTAGGAGTATTAATAATATGAAAATTGAATCAAATTTCGTTAAAGTGTTTGGAGATTCTCCCAAAAATAGATTGTGGGAGTTTTTGATAGATAGTAGAGGATTGTTTGATTTTAGTATGACTGATATAAGTGAAGTTGCTGATATTTCTTGGAATACATTAAAAAAAATCTTTCCTTACTTTATTAGAGAAGGTATTGTTAAAGAAACAAGAAAAATTGGTAGAGCAACAATGTTTGTGATCAATGAAAAAAACCCTAAAGTTGTTTTTATGGTTAGTATGTTTAAAGCAATAAATATGGTATTTGTACATAGAGGACACTTCAAATTACAGATGAAAATTACCAAAAATAGAACTTCAATCCCTATGAATTTAGATATTTCAGAAGCATCAATTAAACCAATTTCTTGTTAAGATTGACATTTTTTTAATAGTAAATAATTACTTTTTTTCTAAAGATAAGTCTACATTATTTAATTTTGCTTTATATGCTCTACCATCTACAGACAAAACATCTTCATCTAAGTTTAAACTACCATCAAAATATTCTATTTCTAATTTATCATTTTGCAAAGAAAGTGGTGCCCATGTTCCTAATTTAATCAAACCGACTATATCTGAAAATTTCATTGAATTTTTTGTTATTCCGTTTATATTATATGAAACTGGAATTCCAACAACATCAAATTTAATTGGACCATTATCTGATGATAACACAATATTATTTACTTCTACTAAATCAGAAGAACCAGATAGTTCTAGTTTTCCTTGTTCAAATGTTACAGATCCTTTCATTTGATCTGCTCTGAAAATGACTTTGTCAGTATTTCTTGTACTTATTTGTTGATCGTCTAATGAAATAGATTCATATATTATTTCTACTTCAATATTATCTTCATCTATATTAAAGAAAAATCCGTCTATACTTGATTGTTCTGTTGTTACTAAAATATCAAATTTATCTTCTGAGGCAACCTTTTTGAATGTGATTTTTTCTGGAAGATTTCTAATTAAATCTCCTGTTTTTGACATATAACCAGTCAAATATTTTTCTTTGAATTCTTTGCCTTTTGGAGATAACATTAATAAACCTACTATTGCAAATATAATAAACAAACTGAGGATTATCTTCCAGTTCATATTTGGTCCCTAAAAGTTTATTTATAGTTTAAATTGATAAAGTTAATGTAGGTGTAAAGATGTTCATGTTTGACGGAGGAATTGGACAAATTCTTTATTTAATATTCTTTTTCATATTCATTTTCTTTTACTCAAGAATAATGGTAATGCAGGTAATGTTCAAACTTGAGAGAAGTGCAGAAATGCTTGAAAATATGTCAAGAAAAGGAAAATATATTGTCACAAAAAAAATTAAGAAAAAGTCTGATAAGAAATTAAGAAATAGTATAGATCAATTCATGGAATTTTTTATGATATCTCCTGTTAGTTTAGATCCTTATGGAATTATGAGAAAATTCGAGCATTTGATAGACTTGGAAAAGGACAGGTTCAATTATTTTGTTAATCAAATAAAGCCTAACGCCAATGAAGAAGAAAAAGCAAATATAGTAATGGGTTTATCAGGAGCTATGAGTTTACACCAGATTGCTAAAATTGTCAGGCATTATGTTGAATTAATAAAAAATACAAAAAGTTATAATCTTGCATTGGTTATTCAGATGCAAATTCCTATTATTGAAAGATTTGCCAAGGGGTTATTAAAAGGAACAGAAGCTTTAGCAAATGGATGGCCTATAGGAGATGGACTTGGACCATTTGTTACAACACAAATAATAGATAGTTCCAAAATGCAAAAAGTAGATGATGAAACATTAGTTTGCAGTAAAATTTACAAGAAAAGAAATGTCATTATAATAAAAGCAAGAGGTCCAGGAGGAAGAACTGGAAATATTGGAAGAGTACTAGATAAAATAAGCAAGAAAGAAAAAATTGCAAAAATAATCACAATAGACGCGGCAGCAAAATTAGAAGGTGAAAAAACTGGTTCTGTAGCAGAAGGTGTTGGTGTTGCATGTGGTGGAATAGGAGTTGAAAGAGTTTACATAGAAAACTTTGCAGTAAAAAACAGAATACCGATTGACACAATAATTGTAAAAATGAGCCAGGAAGAGGCTATAATGCCAATGAGAGAAGAGATATTAAATGCAGTTGACAAAGTTGTTCCTTTAGTAGATGCTACAATTGAAAGAACAAAACAAAAAGGAAAA
>CAYLUO010000069.1:0-2527 GCA_964386885.1 uncultured archaeon | reverse complement strand
CAGGAGCAAATTTCTATACAATAGGTGGACCAGAAATTATGTCAATGTGGTATGGAAAGTCTGAAGAAAATCTTAGAAAAATATTTGAAGAAGCTGAAAAAAATGCTCCAGCCATTATATTTATAGACGAAATAGATTCAATTGCTCCAAAAAGAGAAGAAACAAGAGGAGAAGTTGAAAGAAGAGTTGTATCACAATTATTAACATTAATGGATGGTCTAAAACAAAGAGGAAAGGTTATAGTTATAGCGGCAACCAATAGAGAAAATGCATTAGATCCTGCTTTAAGAAGACCTGGTAGATTTGACAGGGAAATTGAAATTGGAGTTCCAGATAAAAAAGGTAGAAAAGAAATATTAGAAATTCATAGCAGAGATATGCCATTGACAAAGAATGTTAATATAGGTGAATTATCAGAAATCACTTATGGTTATGTTGGTGCTGATTTAGAAGCATTATGTAAAGAAGCAGCAATGCTTGCTTTAAGAAGAGTTCTTCCAAGAATAAAATGGAAAGAAGAAGAAGAATTACCAAAAGAAATTATAGAAAAATTAAAAGTAACAAAAAAAGATTTTGAAAATGCATTAAAAGTTGTTGAACCATCAGCAATGAGAGAAGTTCTTATAGAAGTTCCTAATATAAAGTGGGATGAAGTTGGTGGACTAGAAACTGTAAAACAAAAATTAAAAGAAAGTGTTGAATGGCCTTTGACAATGCCTGAAAGTTTTGAGAGATTAGGAATAGAACCACCAAAGGGGGTTCTATTATATGGTCCTCCTGGTTGTGGAAAAACGCTTTTAGCAAAAGCAGTTGCAACAGAGTCAGGAGCAAATTTCATTTCAGTAAAAGGACCACAACTATTGAGTATGTGGGTTGGAGAATCAGAAAAGAAAATAAGAGATTTATTTAGAAGAGCAAAACAGGTTTCACCATGTATTATATTTTTCGATGAAATTGATGCAATAACACCAATGAGAGGATTAAGCCGAGGTGAAGAAGTAACAGAAAGAGTTGTATCACAATTATTAACAGAACTTTCTGGATTAGAAGATTTACATGATGTTATAGTAATAGCAGCAACAAATAGACCAGATATTATAGATCCTGCTTTGTTAAGACCAGGAAGAATTGACAGACAAATATTAGTTCCAGAACCAGATGAAAAAACAAGATTAAAGATTTTAAAAATAAAAACTGAGAAAATGCCATTAAAAAATGTTAATTTAAGTAAAATAGCTAGAACAACAGAAAATTATTCTGGTGCTGATTTGGAATCATTATGCAGAGAAGCTGCTATGATTGCATTAAGAGAAAATAAAAAATCAAATATAGTCAAAATGGAACATTTCAACAAGGCATTAAAAGAAATGAGAAACAGTTTAGACGAAAATATAATTAAATTTTATAGAAAATTCGAAGAAAGATATCAAAAGAAAATTATGAAAACTAATGGCGAAAAAGAACTAGGGTATGTTGGATAAAGTATTTATATGTATATAATAAAGAATAATGAACATTAGAGGTAGGATAGGAAACTTATTCTAACTTAATTAAGGAGGTTATGTAAATGGCAGAAAGATTTTCCAAATTTAGTAGATTTGGTGAAAAAAGAGGATTTGACAAGAGAGATGACAATTTCGAAAAGCCAATAAATGTTGGTGAAGAATATGATGTTGAAATCACACAAGTCGGATCCAAAGGCGATGGAATAGCAAGAGTTAAGAATTTTGTTATTTTTGTTGCAAACACAAAACAAGGAGAAAAATGTAAAATAAAAATAACTGATGTAAGGAGAAAGTTTGCAGTTGCTGAAAAAATTAGTGGAGCAAGCAAAAAAGAAGAAGTTAAAGAAGAAGCTCCTGTAGAAGCAGTTGAAGAAGTAGCTGAAGAGTCAGTTGAAAAGAAAACTAAAGAAAAACCTGAAAAAAAATAGGTGAAAAGGTTGAAAAAAATAAGTGAATTAAAATTAGGAATGACTGATATTGAAGTAAAAGGTAATATAGTTGACATCAGTGAACCTAGAGACGTAAGAACCAAATTTGGATATACAACAAGAGTTGCTACTGCAACTTTAGAAGACGATTCAGGTAAAATATTGCTCCCTTTGTGGGGAACTAAAATAAAAGAAGTAAACGCTGGAGATACAGTAGAAGTAAAAGGCGGTTATGTAAGCGAATTTAGAGGAGATTTACAGCTTAATGTCCCTAGAAAAGGAGAAATTAAGATTGTTTAAATCTTTTTTTTTATTTTCTTTTTCTTTAAGGAATCGGCAAGTATAGTTTTACCACACTTAGAACATTTGAATTTTGGTCTTTTGAACTTTTTTCCAGATTTATCTCTTTCCATTTGTATGTATTTTATTTCATAAAATTTACAAAAAGGACAAATATATTCAGCCTGTGCTTCCTGATCTTTTAATTTACCAACAACTAAATTATCTCTTCTTGCAAAAAAATAAAAATCCTTTGATGGACTCAAATGTCTGCTCATCCATTCTTTAACAAGCTTACTTTCCATATTTATGCCT
>CAYLUO010000068.1:0-2534 GCA_964386885.1 uncultured archaeon | reverse complement strand
AGACATAACAATAACATATGATGTAACAGATTCAGGCTTAGAACACACAGATACAGCTACAATCCATAATTAATTAGAAAACTTTGCCCAAAAGAAGTAGTTTTTTTTATTTACTTTTCTATTTTTAATTAGATGTTAAAAGTAAATTTATTAAAATCAAGAAAAATCATTATGGTTTTTATAGTCCTTTTAGTATTTGGTTCATTTTCTTTTTTTAGGTCAAGTATAACAGGATTTTTTATTAGAACAGGACAATACGAAACTCAGGATTTAAATTTAATTGTTGCTGAAAACCAGGAATATGATTTAACTTTAGACAAAACTTGTCCAGAAGATAATTGTTATTTAGAATTTATTAGTATGTCAGGATCTGTTACAGGAACATCTGGTAGTGCTAAGGCGTATCTTAGAGATAAAAACGGAAATGAATATATAATTTTAGACAAAGGGATTAAACTTGAAAAAGGTATGCCAACTGGATTTGCTGTTTTATCAGAAGAAGAGGAAGAAACTACTGAACCAGAAGAAGAACCTACAACTACAGTTGAAGAACCAACCACAACAGAACCACCTGAGACCACTACCACCGAACCCGAGGAAACTACAACAACAGTAGAAGAAACTACTACAACAACATTACCCGAGGAAACAACTACGACTACTATTCAAGAAGAAACAACAACTACAATTGAAGAAACCACCACTACATCTGCAACAGTTGAGACCACAACAACTTCAACTACTATACCAACTACAACACAACCACCTGAAACCACAACTACATTACCAGAAGAAACAACAACTACAATTGAGGAAACAACAACCACCAGAACTACTATACCAGAAACTACCACAACAACAGAAGAAACTACTACAACATCTTCAACAACATCAACAACAACCACGACTACATCCACAACAACCACATTACCAGAAATAGAACCAATTACAGTAGATTTTAATAATGAATGTGTAGAAACATGTAATTTAACTGAATATAATCTTACAGCAAGTTCTTATACAATAATTTTCGAATTAGAAAACGTTACCTTGGATTTAGATACTATTGAATATAATTGGAATTTGTTAGAAAAAATAAATGTAACAGAAATGATTGTTTTAAAACAAGAAGCGGCTGAGATAGGAAAACCTGTAAAATGGATTAAAACTATTAGATTAAATGAATCACTAAATATTACAAATGTTACAGTAGAAGTTCCAAAATGGGCATCAAATATTAGAGTTGAAAAAATAATTGGAGAAACTAGAGAAGAAGTCAGTCCAAAAAATATAATGGTTAGAGAAATCGGAGAAATAAAACAATTGGAAGAAACAGAATTAGTCGGTTCTAGAGCAATTGGAGAACGTGTCCCAATACCAAACATTGATGAAACAATTGAATTAATAATTGAAGATACTGCAACAAAATATGAAGTAATATATGAAACTCCTGCTCCACAAGTAGAAGAAATAGAAATAACTTCTTATAAAAAACAAATAATTGTTTATTCTGATTTTCATTATGAAGATGTTTTGACTTATACAAATATTTCTGAAGTTAAAAAAGAAAATATAAAATTATATTGGTTAGTCAATGAAACTAGACAATTAGTAAATAATGTAACTTATCTTGATAATAATGATAATGAATTGATAGATCAAATACAATGGATCACTCCATATTTATCCAATCAAACTTATGAAGTGGAAATTACTATATTAAATATTCAAAGTTATCCAACTGTTGGCGGAGATTGGACAGTTGAATTTAATACAACTGGCATAGCAAACTTAACAATAACAGCTGTAAATGGAACGACATGGAGCAATGAAAATGAAAATAATGATTTGAAATTTCTTGAAATCAAATGCGGAAATCAAAGTTTAGAATATGAATGGAAAAATAATTCTGTATTTATAGAAGATTATAATTGTTCAGAAATTGGAAAAGAAATTTCAAAAGTATTAACTGCCGAAAAACATCATTTAGAATTTGATTTTGGTGGAATGAAAGCCTATGCCCATAATGATGTACTAATTGATTTTGAAGACTGGGAATCATATAGTGATGCTGATACAACACTATCTGGTTCAGCATGGGTAAACACTGCTGGAGATGAATGTGATTGGCAGGCTGATTCTGGTGGAACACCATCATCAAATACAGGACCAAGTGTTGATCATACATTAGGTACCTCAGGTGGTATGTATTTATATATGGAAACTTCATCTGGTTGGTGTCAGACACCAAGTCCAGGAAGTACATCAATACTTAACAGCAGCACTGAACATGATGCTGATACATACAATTTCAATATTACATTTTGGTATCATATGTACGGAAGTACAATAGGAACACTTTATTTTGAAGTTTATAATGGTACTTGGAATACAGAATGGAGTGAAACAGCAGCGCAAGGCGATACATGGTATTTTACTTATGCAGATCTCACTGACAAATATTCAGGGGATATAACATTTAGATTCAGAGGAGTTCAAGCAGGTCAGTATTACAGTGACTTTGCTATTGATGA
>CAYLUO010000067.1:0-2690 GCA_964386885.1 uncultured archaeon | reverse complement strand
GGGTAATTATCTGGTGGAAAGAAATTAATGGTTTGGAAATTGAGAAACAACCAATCCCACATTTTACTCAAGCGCAAAAAGCAACTATAGTCGATGTAGTAGATGTATTTTTTGAGGATAATTTTGAAACTGATACAACAGGAGATTATACTTGGACAACTGTTGATACCAATTCACCAATAAATTCTCATAAATGGAATTCAACAGAAAAATGGATAGAAATAACAACAGGTGATAATGATAAAGAAGATTTGTCTAAAAATATACATTTATCATCTTCTGGTTATGCGAAAATTAAAATGATTAAAAGAAAAGACTATCCTACTGATAATGCTCAGGCTTTATATCTAAGAGAAGATGAGAATAATTATTATTATTTTAGATGGGAAGGCTCTGGTTATACAACTCAAGGTGTACGTAAAATTATAGATGGTAATATTGTAGATTCTTATAATACAACAGGTACTGTAAACAATAATGATCAAGAGTATATAATTGAAATGTGGTGGTCTCCAGTATCTCTAAGATTAGATATAGACGGAGAAACTATAAAAGATATGTCAACATCAGATACAACAGAGTTAATACCCACATCGTTTTATCTTGCTAATTCTCAGATAGATCTAGATTTAGAATCCATAGAATTTACTGGATTTCAAGTATATAGTTTCACATTGGGATTAGGATATCCATATTAATGTAATCTTATTGCTTCCAAATTTTTAGGAACTATTGTTTCTGTTCTTAATATTTTATGTAGCGCCCTTGCCAACTCAATTGGTTTTGAATTATCACCATGGCATATTATAACTCTTTCTGGTCTTGATTTTAATCTGCTAACATAATTGATTAATTGATTTCTATCAGAATGTCCAGATAATCCGTCAACAGTTACAACTTCCATTTCTAAATTCATTACAGAAGTTTTTCCACTTCCATTTATTGGAACTTCTCTCCAACCTCTTTGGATTCTTCTACCCAATGTTCCTTCAAACTGATAACCAACAAAAACTAAACTATTTTTCTTGTCTTCACCTAAAGCTTTAATATGCTCCATTATAGGTCCGCCAACTAGGCTACCAGAAGTTGATATAATTACACATGGTTTATCATTCCATGCTTTTTCTCTGTCTGTTTGTGTTGATATCTGTCTGAATATTTTATTTACAAATGGATTTTCATTATGATATATTTTTCTTTCCATTTCTCTTGATAAATATTCTGGATATGCAGTATGAATTGCTGTTGCATCCCATATCATTCCATCAACATAAACTGGATATTCAAAATTATTTTGTGCTAATATACAAGAAATTTCTTGAGCACGCCCAACAGCAAAACTTGGTATTACACATATTCCATTTCTTGCCATTGTTTTTTCAACAATATCCATAAGATTTTTTTCAGATTCCTCTCTCCTAGGCATTACATCATTTTGACCACCATAAGTAGATTCTGTTATAAGAGTTTCTACTCTTTGGAATCCAGTAAATGCAGGATCAAATAATTGAGAATGTCCATATCTCAAATCACCAGTATAAACTATATTGTGCATTCCTTGTCCTACATGTAAATGAACTAATGAACTTCCTAACAAATGTCCAGCTTGTTGAAATGTTAATCTTACATCAGGTCCAACATCAGAAACTTCATCATAATCTAATCTTATAGAATGTTTAACTGCTTCTTTTACACCTTTTGCTGTGAATGGTGGTTGGATTCCATTTCTTTGTAAAACATCTATGTAATCTAAAGTTAGCATTGTGAACAAATCAAGTGTTGGATGAGTACAATAAAATGGTCCATCATATCCATATTCATATAAATATGGTATCATACCCATATGATCCAAGTGAGAATGTGATAATATAATTGCATCTAATTCATTTGGATCAAATTCTTTTGTTTGCAAATAAGGAAACTGATTCCCTTCAGATGCACCTACACTTACTCCACAATCCATTAATAATTTTGATTTTGGAGTTTCAACAAATATACAAGATTTACCAACTTCTCTAAATCCACCTAAAGCAATAACTCTTATCCAATTTCTGTTTGTTGTTCTTTCTGAGAAGATTTCTTTTCCAACTTTGTTTAGGAATTTTCTTCTCCATTTTGTTTCAGAAAATAATAACTGGCGAATAGATTTTACAACTTTTGATTTAATTTCAGGAACTCTTTCAATTCTTGGTACCCATAAAGTTACATCTTTTATTTTCCTGAATGTTTCACCACCTTTACCAATAACTAATCCAGGCTTTCCAGCACTTATTATAACTAAACTTCTTTCTGGCTCGAATTTTATATCTTTGATTTCTGCTTCTTCAGGAACAAGTTCTTTTATTTTTTTAATTGTTTCTTCTTCTGATAAACATAAACTACTGTCTATTCTAACCTCTATTCTTTTCTTTAGATTTGCAACTGTTTCTTTTACTTGGTCAGATGCATCAGAAAAAAATACACTATCTTTAGTATATACTACTATCTCGCATCCTTCCAATTCTATTCTATCTATTACCTCTTTTGGTAAACTAGCTTTTACTTTTTCCAAAATTTCCATATTGTTCTCCCTTAAGGATGAGTTATTTTTGTCCTAATGGTATTTCAGTTTTTCTGAAGCCATTCGCGTCTATAACTGCAACATCTATTCCTTTTCCGCCTGATGCAATATCTCTTTCTACAGCAGCTTT
>CAYLUO010000066.1:0-2701 GCA_964386885.1 uncultured archaeon | reverse complement strand
TTTCTGAGGTAGATGGTATTACAGTACTCTTAACAACAATAAGATGCCAGTTTTTATTTTTAATATATTTACCTATTTCTCTAGATGCTCTTTTAATATAATTTAAATTTATTTTATCATTTTTTTTAGATGGTGTTTGAACGCATATAAATGTAACATCAGAATTTTTAATTGCATATTCTAAATTTGTTGTTGCTTGAATTTTTTTTTCTTTTAATGCTTTTTTTAAAAAAAATTCTATATCTTTTTCATATATGGGGGAATATCCTCTATTTAATTTATCTATTTTATATTTAGATATATCAACAATAATAGTCTTATAACCTAAGTTTGCAAATCCTATAGCATTTGATAAACCTACATATCCAGCTCCTATAAAAGATAATTTTTTTATTGACATCTAATCAGTCTAACTTTTTTTAAATTTTTAAATCTTTCTGATTGGAAAAATCTATAAAAATGATTTAAAATTAAATTTCTTTAAGGCTTAAATATTTAATTGTTTTTATTAATTTTTGATATTATGGAGATGTATATGTCTAAATTCGATGTAAATTATATAATCAAACCGCCTGAAAATATAGCAAAAAAAGAAATTATTGATAAATTATTTGATGCAGACTATATTCCTGGTACTTTTATGTTTAATGAAAGAGATGAAAATCCAGATTTTCTTAGTGAAAAAAGTGGTTGTGAAAAAACTATAAGAAATATGGTTGAAAATAATTTAAAGGCATTAAAATTATCAAGAGTATATTATATCCCAAAAACTGAGACCAAAAAAATACAAGATACTATTATTGATTTATTCTGGTCCAAAATAGAAGGTAAAAAAAAGTTATATGAGACAATAACAGATCAAGAATTAACAGATACCATTTGGACGTGTCTTAAATATATATTAACTGGAGATAAAGATACGGAATTTCATGTCTATAGAGATTTTAACAATATGGGTTTGCAATTAGCGATTCCTATTTTAAGAAAAGTTGATTATTCAAATATAAAAGATTTAATAAAATTAAGTATTCTAGCTGGTAGAATTGGCGTTGATCTTAAAGAAAAATATTACAGAACACAGAAATATATTGGTCTTGGTCCTTCAAAATTAAACAAAAAAAATATAATACCATTAGATGTAAATGAAAACTTAGAAGAGAGAATAGAAAGGGTATATAGTAAATTAAAAGAATTCATGAAACAACCAGTGGGAATAGATTGTAGAGACAAATATCTAGAAAAAACTTCAGAAGAAAACAATTTAAGTTTCTTTTCAGATGATTTTATTGAAGGTGTTTTTGATATCTACTTAGTCCAACAACAATTAATAGACAATCCTGATATGAAAGTGACAATGATTCCAAGGGGTGGAAGATATGGAAATGATCTATCATATTTAGATTTTCCGATGATTATTAAAGATGATTTATTTGCTCCATTAAGACAAATTGAAAAAGAAGGAAGATTTAAATTGTGTAAAAATGGTCCTAGAATTGGTGGTGTTAATGGAAGAAGAATTTCAAAAGAAGTTGCTCAAATTTTATCAGATAGTGATGTTGTGTTTTTTAAAGGTGCAAGAGTTTTTGAGATGCTACAAGGGTTAAAAAAACCAACATTTTTTGCTTTTAATGTTATGAGAGATTCTACTGAAAGTTTGACTGGAATTGATTGGAATTTATCATCACCTGTATTTATTTATCAAAAACCAGGTGAAAAAGTGTATGGTGATTTTAGAGCAAGAGCATATAGAAAATTAACTAAGGGCAATAGAGAATTGAGAGTAGCTTCGTATACAGCAAAAGAATATTGTGATATATATGACTAATGAAATAAACAGAAGACTTAATTTGATTAAAAAGATTTCATATGATTTATACAAAGAAAATTACGGATTAATAACAATTGGATATGGAGGCTCTGTAGCAACTATGACTGCTTCTAATAATTCAGACATAGATTTAACATATTTTATTAATAAAGAAAATTTTTCAAAAATTTTAATGTCAAAATCTTTTATTAATACATTTCCTTCTACCAAAAAAATTAGTATAAAAACGTTATTAAATTTATATGATGGTAAATATGACATTTTTTGTACTAAAAGTAGCTTGAAAGGAATTGACATAGGATTACACTTATGTTCAACAGACATAATTAAAAAAATTACAAAATTACAACAATTGGTTGTACATAGGTTTCGTGTCCATTATACTCCTATTAACATAGGTTTTAACTCATTTGATAATAACGAATATAATGGAAGAGACGGAAATGATTTTATTATTGTTCCATTCAAAAATAAAAGAGTTTATGATGGAACTGAAAGCGATATTCCAACATTATCTAGAGTGAATAAAAAACCATACTTCGGTCTACATATAGATATATTATTTACTACTAAAATTTTGGAGGATCCATTAGAAATAGAATCATTACAAATAGAACTACATAGAAATCTATATAATGAATGGAAAAAAGGAGATTATTTACAAGATATGTATGGATTTTTAAGAAAAAGAAGACAAATTCCAAATAGAATAATAAATGAATATAGGATGAAAATATGATACTCGGCTTGAGTACAGGATGTTTTTATAAATTTAATATTAATATTTATCAAAAAATTGAGAATATCTTAAATAGTAGATCTAATGCTATAGAAATATCATTTCCTTTTAAAGATGATTTTCTGAAATTTAAA
>CAYLUO010000065.1:0-2818 GCA_964386885.1 uncultured archaeon | reverse complement strand
ATGGAACTCATATACACAAGATACAACACAAAAAGATTTTCTTGTTTACACTTCAATTCCATTTATAGAAATAGAAGAAGAATATAAAGTAAAAACAGACAAGACAAATAAAATAACATTTACTGTAAGAAATAATGGTCATGTTGAAGATATTTTTGACTTAAGTATAATAGGAGATGCATCTTCATGGATTAGTGGTTTGCCAGAATCAGTTTCAATAAAACCACACCAAAAGCAAGAAATAACAATATTTGCAACAATACCATGTGACACTGAACCAGATGTTTATCCATTTAAGGTTATTGTAACAAATGGAGATGAAATTGTTGGATCATCTCAATTAAGAGTTGTTAGAGGATTTACTTGGAATTGGCCAACAGGATGGACAATAAGAGGTAGAATAATGTCATGTTGTAAGATTGTATTTATAATATTTTTAATTATATTAGTTATGCTTTGGTTGTATTGGAAAGCATATAGAATTAGAAAAACACCAATTTAGAGCCTCAACTGGGAATCGAACCCAGCACCTCTACATTACCAATGTAGCGCTCTACCAACTGAGCTATTGAGGCAATTTATGAAGATTCTAAATTTTTATCTTCTTTATCTTTAAAACAAAATTTTTTGAAATCACAGAACTTACATAATCTTGATTCTTTTATTGGAAATTCTTCTAATACAGGTTTTTTGCTCCTTATTTCTTTTATATCATTTTCAATTTCTTTTACATCTCGTTCAGATATAGGATAAAATACACTTTCACCAGTTCTTAAATAATAAAATGAAATATGTTTTGGTAATTCTCCAAATGTTTGTTTCCACAGATATGCATATGCTTTTCCTTGTTTTAGATGAGAATCAGGAATAAAATGTGGCAAACTACATTTTGATGTTTTATAATCAACAAGAGCTATTCCTTTTCCAAATAAACTCATTGTCTTATCAACAAAACCAACCATGTCTTCATTTTTTAATTCTAATCTCATTTCCCTGTTTTTTGGGAAAAAGAATCTTTTCAGATTTTCTTCGAACCATTCAGAATTTTTATCCAATTCTTGTAATTTAGTATAAAGAGTATAAGATAATTTTGCAGCGTAAAAATCTAGAAATTCTTTTGTTTCATTAAGTAACTTTTCTTTTTCAGATTTATTTTTAAAACAATCCTCATATTTTTTTCCAATCTCAGACCATTCATTTTCTAATAATTTGAATAATATATCTCTAAATTTATTCCATGTGTTTTGCCAATTATCTTTTTTATCTATTTGTCTTAAATCAACAAAATCAAAAAAGTTTTCCAATACTTTATGTGTTATAGTTCCCCTGATTTTAGCAACACTTGGTTTTTCCTTTATCTTCTTAATATATACATAAAAAAATCTTCTTGGACATTCACAATAAGTTGTTATTGCACTAGGAGACAATCTAATTTTATTGGTTTCTTTTTGCAAAAAATCCTTTAGATGAACCATGTAGTATATTATGGACAAAAAGAATTATATGTTTTCTTAAAAAAGAAAAAAGAAAAAGGGATTTAAATATCCCTTGCTTTTAGTGTTCTTCTACCATTTGCTCTTGCTCTTTCTCCAGCTTTTCTTACTAGAGTTGCTACGTCTGCGTCAAGGGCTTTTAGGTATTCTTCACTTACATTGTATTTTCCTTTTACTAATGCTCTAATAGCATTTTTTACAATTACTGCCATTTTTTTACACCCCCAAATTAAAAATCAAAAGCGCCTTAAAAGGCCTTTTTTGCTATAAATATAAAGGATATGTATCTTTAAAAAGCTTACGTTTTTAGGGCATTTAAGCCTATATTTTAATTTTTGTCATTATTTGTGGAAAAGGCTGTAATTTCAATAATATACCAGATATTATTGTTCCGATTAAAACAATACAGCCGGTTAACAAAAATATAAATGAAAAACTATAACCCATAAGAATTATTACTCCGGTCAATAAAGGTCCTATTATACACCCTATTTTTTGTGTGGCAATGTATATTCCATCATATTGTCCTCTCTTGGTTTTTGGTACCAAGCTATGCAAAAGAGATAAACTAGCTGGTGTTGATATAGAAACACCAAATGAAAACAATAAAGCAGCTATAATTGTATCTAAAAATGTAGTTGCACTACTTAACATAAAAATAGAGATAGTCATTATAAGATATGCAATAAATAGCGGAAGTTTTGTTCCTATCCTGTCTTCTAAAACTCCAAATATATACTGACTAAATATCATAAAGACTTGTACACCAGCAAAAAACACCCCAATTTCAATTATATTTATTCCTTGCTCTAATGCAAATAAAGGAAATATCATTAATCTTATTTCAGTAAATAATGCCAAACAAAACCCTAATACAGCCAATGCAATCAAACCTTTTTTATAAGAAAAATATTCTTCATATTCGTCTCTCATATCTATGTCAATCTCTAGTTCTTTTTTTCTTTTCTTTTTTAGTGTTTCTTTCAAGAAAAAACTTGATATTATAAAAACAGCAAACAAAAACACACTTGACAAAATAAAAACAGATTTTATACCATATGTTGCAGCAATAAAACCACCTATAATAGATGATAAAACAACACCAACTTTAGTAAGTGATTTATGCATGCCAAAAAATGTTGCAGACGATTTTTTCTTTATTATATCTTGTGTATAAGCATATGCTATCGGAGTCATAAATGCATGAGAAATTGCATGAAATATTCTTACTCCAATTAAATAAAAAATAGATTTAGCAAATACAAGTACATATGAAATAGGAACAAAGGCTTTAGTAAACATACCACTTAATATCATAGATCGTC
>CAYLUO010000064.1:1965-2829 GCA_964386885.1 uncultured archaeon | reverse complement strand
ACTCTACAGAAGTAATACATATTGAACATCATCTGGCGCATGCAGCTTCGGCTTACTATACAAGCGGGATAAATGAGAAGTCCTTAATAGTAACTTGTGACGGCATTGGAGACGGGGTTTCTATTGCAATTTGGAGAGGCGAGGAAGGCAAAATAGAGCCCTTGTTAAAAATTGGCAGAGAAGGTTCAATTGGCTGGTTCTATGGGATTGTTACAGAGGCCTTAGGTTGGTGGCATGGGGATGGGGAGGGTAAAACAATGGGGTTAGCCTCTTATGGCGATTCTGACAAAGCCAATGGTGTCTTGGAAAAGTTTTACCCAAAATTTATGAATGGAAAACTCATAAAGCCGCACAATTTCGGTACACCTTATTCTTGGAATGAAAATGGTGCTTTTCATTGGCATTTTGATGAAGCATATGAAATTCAAAACCTTATTAAAAGATTTGGTAGAGAAAATATTGCTGCAGAAGCCCAGAGAGTATTAGAAGAACAGGTAATGGATGTTGTCTTTTCTTGGTTAGAGAAAGAGAAAACTGAAAACCTATGTTGTGCAGGTGGAGTTTTCCTAAATGTCAAGCTTAACCAAAGAATATGGAATTGTGGCAAGGTAAAAAGTCATTACATTTTTCCAAATGCCGGAGATGGTGGATTAGCACTTGGTGCAGCCCTGTATGCCTATCATAAATTGTCAAACAAGTTTAGGGTAGATAAAATTGATAATGTTTATTGGGGACCAGAATTTAGCGACGAAGAAATTGAATCGATTCTGAAGAACAGAAACATAAGCTATAAACATTGTGAAGATATTTCTGAAACATGCGCTGAATTATTAGCTAAAGGAAAGATAGTCGGTTGGTTGCAGG
>CAYLUO010000064.1:0-1955 GCA_964386885.1 uncultured archaeon | reverse complement strand
GAAAGCGGTCCACGAGCTCTTGGAAATCGTTCAATTTTAATGGACCCAAGAAAAGCAGAAAATAAAGACATAATTAATGCTAAAGTTAAATTTAGGGAAGCATTTAGACCTTTCTGCCCATCTCTTCTCGAAGAGGCAAGAGAAGAATACTTAAAAAATTCGAGAGAAGAGCCCTTTATGATAACTTCTTTCGATGTAAACGACACCGAAAGGAATAGAATTGTTGCCGTTGTTCATGTAGATGGTACTGTAAGACCGCAGACCCTGAAGAAAGAGGTCAATCCAAAATACTGGGATTTGATCAAGAAATTTGGCGATATTACAGGGGTTCCAGTGATATTGAATACCTCTTTTAATATTAGAGGTGAACCGATTGTATGCTCGCCACGAGATGCGATAAAATGTTTCTATGATACGGGAATGCATTTCTTGGCTATTGGAAATTTCTTAGTTTCTAAAAAGTAAGAGGTAGATGAAGTATCCGAAGATTTCTGTTATTACACCATCCTATAACCAAGGAGAATTTTTAGAACAAACAATACTGAGTGTCCTTAATCAAAATTATTCTAACTTGGAATATATTATTATAGACGGTGGTTCAACAGATAACTCAGTGAAAACTATAAAAAAATACCAAAATAGGATAGCTTACTGGATAAGCGAGAAAGATCAAGGCCAGTCGGATGCGATCAATAAGGGATTAAAATTGGCAACTGGAGATATTATTGGATGGATTAATTCAGATGATCTATATGCTGATGAAGATGTGTTTAAAAGGGTAGTTACTGTTTTTCACAAATTCCCATCTACTGATTTCATATACTCAAATTGTAAAATAGTTGACGAATTTGGGAATATTAAAAAATTAGATAAGACGTGTAATTTTAATAAAATAATACTTAAATATCACTATCTAATTCCACAACCGACAATTTTTTTCAGACGGAAAGTAATTGATAAAGGATTTTATATTGAAACTTCTTTACATCGATGCATGGATTATGATTTTTTTAACAGAATATATAGGGAATTTAATTTTAAATACATAGACGATTATTTTGCTAAGTTCAGGCATCATAAAGCTCAAAAATCAGTTTATAAAAAAAATGAATATACAAAAAAAGAATTAAAATATTATAAAGAAGAAATGAAACAATCTTTTAAAAATAGTTATGGCTACTATTCCTCTGTAGAATTTGCTATTATGAAATTAATTGCAAGATGTCTAAAAAGAACCAAAATATTTTTTCAATTATGAGAATATTTCTCTTTACAGAATGTATTACCCCTTACCGCATTGAATTTTTTAATGAAATAGCTAATAAGGTCGGTTATGATAATTTTGTTGTTCAATTGTGGTATGCGGAGGATGAATATCATCCTTATGAAATTCCCAAAAACTCAATTAAATTCCAGTATTTTATTCTGTCATTTCATAAAAGTTATACGAAATCAATAAAAAACATTTTCGGGACTCAATTAAGGGGAAGCTTTGATTATGCCGTAATTGCCGGTTTAAATGTTTTCAGCATTTTGTTGTTTCTTATATTTAAAATAAGGAAAACAAAGGTGTTTCAATGGACGGAAGAGAGAGAAGTTCCGAAAAATTTATTTCGTATAATATTCAGAAAGTATTTCCTAAAAAGATTTAACGGGATAATTTGCGTTAGCCGAAAAAGCAAAGAATATATCATTAAACAATATGGAATATCCGAAGAAAAAGTTGAAGTTATTTTACAATCTCCATTAACTATAAAAAAATGGAAGGGAGTAAATTTAAATAATAAAAGAATAATAAATCTCTTATATGTGGGTGTCTTGGAACAGTACAAAAATGTTGCTTTTCTAATTGAGGCACTAAAGTTTTATTATAAAAATGAAATAAATAATAAGAAACTTCATTTAAAAATCATTGGAAATGGACCTGAAGAGGAAATGCTGAAAAACAAAGTAAA
>CAYLUO010000063.1:0-2861 GCA_964386885.1 uncultured archaeon | reverse complement strand
TATATGTCATAACTTCCATCATTCTTTCTCCTTTTTTATTTAATTCTATTATATGATCCAGTCCTGTATCAAAGAATTTCATATATTCTTCTGATGTATAACTTATTTTTTTCCATTCTGCATTAGCGAAACCTAAATTATTTAGAAATCTAAACCAAACATTTCTAAGACCTAATTTATTAAATTCATCAACAATCTCTTTTGGATAATCTAAAGAATATCTTGTTATTGTTGTCATGGCATTTAGGTTGATATCAGATTTGAATTCACTCTTTATTCTCTTAATCCAGTATACAACATCATCATATGTACCTTTACCATTAAGATATTTTCTATTTTTATCATGTAACTCTTTTGGACCATCTAGAGAAGTGGCAAGCCCCATTATTTTGTGTTTTTTCAAAAAATTTAATTTATCCTCATCCATTCTTGTCAAATTTGTGACTACATTAAATAGTATTTTTTTCTTTGCTTCTTTATTTTTTTCTTCTGCATACTCAATAATGAATTTTACCATATCAAAATTGAAAGAACAATCTCCACCTTGGAATTCTATTGAAAGTGTTTTTGCTGGCGATTTAAAAATAAAATCAACTATTTTTTTAGCTGTATCTTCATCCATATCATATCCTTTGGCGTCAAGTGGTTTTGCTACAGAATGACAATATATACATCTTTGGTTACATCTAAACGTTGGAATAACTATATGAAGCGATGGGCCATTAAACAAAAAATGATTTCTTTCTCTATATTTTTTAATAACATTTTTTATATTATTTTCTGTGAGAATAATTCCTTTTTCTTTAAGAACATTGAACAGATTCAAATCTTCTTTTACGCCATTTATCCTAAGTAATCTATATTCATCTTTATCAAGAAGAACCCATTCGCCATGATCTGTAGTAACTAAAAAATTATTATCATCAAAGCGAAATGTTCTATAAAAATTCGGTACACAATCTTCCATGAAATCTAGTCCTGAAAAACTTATTACCATTATAAACACCTATTTTTTATAAGATACAAAAGATAATTCAAAAATTCATAACCAATTATTTGTAAATCTGATATCTCTTGTTTTGGCTTTAAAATTATTTTTAATGTATTTTCTTTTTCCTCTGATTTTATATCAAATAATTTACTATAATCTTCAATTGCTTTTTCTAGTGCTTCATCTGGATAAAATTCGCTATTCAAAGTTATTTCTATTAAATTATTTTTTACTAGAACGCTTTGACTCATTTTTTTCATCTTTTCCAAAATCTTCTTTAAGTTTATCAGGAAGATCTAATCCTTCTGCTTTTTCTGGTGTCCATTGTTCAGATATACCTTCTGGGTCTTCTACAAAATCGATATCTTCATCATCAGATGTCTCTTCCACTCCTAAGTTTGTTCCGAGTGCCCGTTCAACAATAGTTTTTCTTATCTCAGTGTTTCTTGCCGCCTGAACAACATATACAGAATAATTCACAAGTTCATTATGAAATTTCAGTCCGATTTTTTCTAAATCATCTTTGTTCATATTTTCCTTTGCTTTCATACTTATTATTATTTCAGTCTCTGGATCACCGTCTATCATTACATATGCTTTATCTAAAAACATATAAGCTGCTGAGTAGATAACTTCCAATGGATATATTTTTGGATTTATAGAAAGTGTTATTTGGTTTTCTTTTTGTTCTATTTTTATTGATTTTGGTACTTCCATTAAATCACCTCATAATATTATTCAAATTAAAACTTAAATAAAAGTTCGTAACCATGAGACAAAACTACCATTAAATAATATAGTTAGAATATATCCTACCAATAAAAATATAGCAAATGGTTGTTTTTGATACACAAGAATATCATCAAATTTTATCTTATTATTTTTCTTTAATTTCTTAATTTTTTTAATGTCTTCCTTAGTAATTTCACCGAGTTCATGAATATACTTGTATTTTTTTTGTTGAAGTGTTTGTATAAGGCTTGATTGAAACAGATTCAATTTTTCTATCTTACCTTTTTTATTAACTATTCCCTCTGCTAATATCATACCTTCTTCAAGATTGTTTATTTTTACATTTTTTGTATAACTCTTAAAAGCAAGTCTCAAAATAAAGAATCTAAAGAATAGAAATAGAACAACTGTTATAGTAAAATTATATAAAAATGATATAGTGTAGATTTCTTTGTAATCAATTATTATTCTTATAATTGCAAGTAAAATAAAAAACATTTCTATTTTTGCTGTGAAGAAATGTATCAAGATTTCATATGCTATAAACATGAAAATTATATAGATTAGAAAGTTTGTTGGTATACCAAAAAAGCCAAATAATTTTGCTAAAAGAGATGCAAATCCTATAAAAATTACAGATATTATTAAAAAATTGTATGGCTTAAAAGTGTGTTTGAGTGATTCTTCTATAACTTTTCTTTTAGATCTTATTAATAAGAACGCTGTAATAAAAAGAAAAATCGGCACAAAAACATTTGTAAGATAATCTGTTATCAGAGAGGATCTTACATATAAAGATGTTGGAAGTATCAGACTCAGAGCAAAAAATAATTTTCCATCAGCAGCAGACCAAAGACCAAGATGCCAAAATAAAAAAGAAATGAAAAAAGAAAATATCATAAATTTTAGAAAGACAACTGTAAATATGCCAAAACTTAGTTGAAATAAGATTCCATAAATTATTAAAATAACTATATATTTATTTTTTATAAGACTTTCCTTGAAATCTTCATATGATATTATAAGACCTAATATAATTGGAAAAAAAAATTCTAGCATTACTATATACCTGCCCATTCTTTTTTTAAATTAATACTTTCTAAACAAGAACCTATTAATCCTTTATCTTCCAAATCAT
>CAYLUO010000062.1:0-2895 GCA_964386885.1 uncultured archaeon | reverse complement strand
TGAATTTTGAACCACATTTTTTACATGTTACAGTGGCACATAAGCCATCAGGTGACTCTTTTACTTGTTTAATTATATCATTTTCTGACACAGGAAATTTTTCTCCACATTCAGGGCATTTTCCACCTCTTAATGTTTTATCTTGTTCTTTTGTTAGTTTCATTTTCTATCGCCTCATAATAGGGGGTTTATTTTTTTATTATATGGTATGGGCCCGACCTATCAGAAGAGTATGTGGTCAGGCGGTATCATGCGAATCTGCATATTATGCAGACAAGAAAAGAATTGAACTCACTAGCTTTCTGATTTCATTCCTAGGTTTATCATATCATGTACCCCAGATAAGAAAATCACTGTTGTACATATTATAATAAAATCAACTTTTCCCATTGTTATGAAAACGCATATCAACAGAAAGTTGACCGGCACACCAGTTAGCCATGCTCTGAACCCTGAGGAAAATCCAATAGTTTCCACTGATTTTGTGATACTCATAGCAGCCAGTAAGATAATGACCGCCTGTATTGTAAATTTAAACACAAAACCAACAATCCATTTTATGACATAGTATTCAAAGTAGATCAAAAGGATAGAGAATATAGCAATTGCCCAACAGAGAACTAGTTTTGTTAATGCGTTGTCCGATACTTTTTCCCAGCGTGCCAGAAATACTTCTTTGTCCAATAGACAGATGTCAGCAACTAACTCAATGGAATATCTTATCACAATGATCGCTAAGATCATATCTAAAATACCCAATGAAAGTGGCTTTATTGTGTTTTCTGTAATCCATGGGGTTATTGCTGTGAGTTGTACTCCTCTCTGTGTTAAAATATAGTAACCGATTATTATGATCGCTATATTTACAAGCATAGAGGCTATGTTCTTTCCTGAAAATCGCTCCAGTTTAAGGACACTAAGAACTATCATATTGTATGTGTAGTGTGTTATAGTACATACTATCAGTGCAAGAAATCCAAGACCAAATGCCAGGAAGAGATACGAAATAAGTAGTCCAAATATGAAGTGCGGAACTACTCTTAGCACTGCCCTGTCTTCTTCTTCAAAATTATATATATGCAGGAAGGACCATATCCCGTTCCCAAGCAGCAATAATACATAGAATGCTGTTGTGCCTGTGAAAACCATTGTCAGTATTCCCAGAAAGATTCCTCTGGCAAATATCTCTTCAATCAGTGCAGCATCATAGAATCGTTTATTGACCTCAGTTTCCTTTTCCAGAATTTTGTGAAATTCTTCAGAAATTTTAGTTGGTTTTGCTTTTCCCTTTATTGCAGATACTATTATACCTGAAGCAATGGCTGATAGTATCATCAAAGTAACTATGCCAAATACAAAGGTTATCATTATCAGCAAATTAAACCCGTCTAGCCCAATCTGTCTATATCCGCCGGTAAGGAATATTTTGATTTCGTTTAAAACAGCGCTGTAATCAAATCCGAGTAGATATGCCACCACTCCTACAAATATCAGTAATATTGGTAATGACAAAATCCCTATTTGTTGTTTTTTCATATGTTCACCTCATTCTGTCTTTTTCAGTGGCCTCTCCGGACTTTGACATCCAAATCAGAAGGATATTTTTCTGGAAACAGGAGAGAGGCATTAAAAAAAGAAAAGAAAATTTTATTGTTCAGCATCGAAAAATTTTGCATTAGTTTTGCTTTTTAAAATTATTTCCGCCAGCTTTTGCTTGTTCAAGCTTTTTATGATATCAACTGCTTTTAGCAAAGTATATATTGTTTCTATACCCAAGAAAGCGAGTACAATAAACGTCCAAGGTTGTGATACATGCTCATATATCCATATACGGTTTATCAGCGCTCCGTAGATGATTATGAACGATGCTATCACTATTACTATGTAAAACAAAAGCAATAGATATTTTGCTTTCTGTCTTATCCATTCAGCCAATAGTTCGATGAAGTTTGTTATAAGCAGAATGAACGAAAAGCATATAACAAATCCAATCCAAAATGGAGCAATATTTCTATAAACTGCATTTTGGTTTATAAAAAATCCATGCATTGCGACTGGAACTAATATCATTATCATCAGATTTCTAAGATTTGCATTTTTTATTCGTTTTCCCTTAGATCTGTCCAAGAGAGCCAATGCAGTCAAATAAGCGAAAATACAACTTATTACAACTGCTATTCCTAGGTAAACTCTAATCATTTCATCATCTCCTTATCTAGAATTATTTACGACCCCAGCCACAAAACAAAACAAAGGGGTCAAAGGGCAGTTATATTTTCAGTCATATCACCACCTTTCCAGAAAGATAGTTCATCTGCAAAAATCGAATTGATAGTATGTTATTTCAAAGATTTTCAGCCAGATATGGTAGTTATATATCAAGGACTTGTACATTTCCTTGGTATATTTATCTGCAATGATATCTTGTTTGTTCTTCTCAAGTTCTTTGATTATTTTCTCCAATTCTTTATTGAACTTATTTATGTTTTTCCAGCTTGGTTCTCTCCCCAGTTTTTCATTCAGGTCAAGAATAGGGTCCCATTGTTTTTTAGTATCGTAATGTCATGGAATATGACCTGGGTTGCAAAATTTCTGACATGCTGCAGGATTTTTTGCTCTATCTTTTGGTATTTCTTGTTTTCTTCTTCTAACATTTTTGCTCTGTATGCATGTACTACAAAGTTATACATAGCAAGCAGGATAAAAAATTCTAAAAAAAGAATCCAAAATATTTTTTCTTCTCTTATTATTGTTCCATGACAATGCAAACCTGCGATGATAGCTAAGAGCCATGTCCCAGTCACTATTGGATAGACGTAAAATTTTCCTAGGAAGTGATATTTCTGCTTCGTGGTCATTTTTCTTACTTTTACCCAAATAAAGGGTAGTGGTACA
>CAYLUO010000061.1:0-2994 GCA_964386885.1 uncultured archaeon | reverse complement strand
ATAGAATGCAGGATAGATTAAATATTTCTCATATCCAAGACTTAATTGTTGAATTTCTAACTTTGAAAGTTACTGATGAAAAATCTGTAAAAAAAGACATTAAAAAATATTTTGATTTTTACATAACTGAAGATGAAAAAAATTACGAGGGATATGGAAATCAAAATTTTAGAAACAGAATTAATGAGTTATATATTTTTGCAATAGAAGAATATACAAATATTTTTACAAATCAAGAGTTTGCTTATATTAGACAAAATGGAAATTTAAGACCACGACATGGTGATGATGAAAAATTTTTAATTGGATTAATTGAAGTATTTCAAAAGAAAACTATTTTGGAAACAACTAATAAGAATTTTAATCAAATTATTTTTAATAATTTTGGTAGTAATATTGAAAAAGCAAAAGAGAAGCAATTTTTTACACCAATTCCTTTAGTTGAGGCTATGGTTAAAATGTTAAACCCAGATGAAAATGAAACTATTTGTGATCCATGCTCAGGTATTGGTGATTTTTTAGCTATGTCTTTTAAACATATTTATAAAGAAAAATTAGATGATTTACCAACAGCTGGAAAATTTTATGCTTTTGATAAAGATAATAAGATTTTAAAGTTAGCAGAGCTTAATTTAGTTTTGAATGGTGATGGAAATGCAAATATTAAAATAATGGATTCTCTGAGTAATAAATTATTAGTAAATGGTAATTATAATGACACAAGCTTTAATATTGATAATTTTAATTTGGATGATTGGACTAATAGAAATGATAGCAATAGAAATGTTAAAAGATATGATATTGTTATTACCAATCCTCCTTTTGGTAAAGGCAGAGATTTAAAAACTGGCCATAACGGAAAATGGGATATTCCTAAAAAAACAATTGCATTATATGAAACTTGGGAAATTTCTAAAAATCCAAATTCTATTGATATGGGCATACTTTATCTTGAAAATGCTTATAAATTACTAGAACCTGGTGGGCGAATGGCAATAGTTTTATCAAATTCTATTGCTAGTATTAAACAATGGGAACCAGTACGAAAATGGTTTCTATCTAAAATGAGAATAGTTGCTTTGTTTGATTTACCTGCAAATACTTTTGGAGAAACTGGAGTTAGTACAACTGTTTTTATTGCTTACAAACCAAAACCTAATGAATTGAGTTTACTAGATGAAGATTATGAAATATTTGTTAGAGAAATTGAAAATCTTGGATACACTGTACAATCAAAAGAAAGAATAATTATAATGAGCCCAAATTTTGTTATTAACGAAAATACTTTTAAAAAAGAGGAAGACAAAAATGGTAATTATAAATTATTAACTGATTTCCCTTCAATGGTTAATGGTTTTTATTCTTGGCTACAAAAAAATAAATTTACTAATAAAGAAATTTTTAATGCTTTTCATGGTGATCATTTAGAGCACTTAGAAATTTAAAATATTATGTTTAGTTATATTGATAAACCAAAAACAATAAATAAATCTTATTTTAATAATTCAAACTATTTTTCCCTATCTCCTTTTAGTCATAGAGAAATTTTATATTCTAACGAAAATATTAAGACAATTAGAAATTTATTAATTAAAAAATTTAAAGGTTTTGAACCTGGATTAAATAATTACTTAAAATATTCAGGTGATTTTTTATTAAGAATTACTGAAATGAATAATTTATATTTTACTTCTAAAATTACAGAACTAACTCAAAGAATTATTCCGTTAAATTATAATAAAGATAAAGTATCTAAATTTGATTTAATATATCAAACGGCCAGTGGTAATGTTGGTAATGTTTGTATCTATAATGATGAATTGGATGTTTATTATAATAGTCATATTAGAAAATTAATTTTTGATGAAAATTATAAGTTATATATTTTTGCTTTTCTTAAATCTATGTTTTGTAGGCAACAAGTAGAAGTTGCAGGATCAATTAAAGGTGTAGACAATTTTAGTGATGATTACTTATTAAAAACAATTATACCTTTTCCCAATATCCAAAATAATGAAAATCCTGAGAAAATTATGGATTTGGTAACTCTTATAAATAAAGAAGACCTTATAAATAAAAAATTTAAAATAATAGATTGTATTATAGTCAATGAATTAGATTCTAATCAAAATAACAATAATTTTTCTTTTTCTTTTCCAAAATTAAGTGATTTAAAATTAACTGGACGCCTAGACACTGGTTTATATCAAGAAGAATATAAATTTTTAATTAATAAAATAATTAATTATAAATATGGTTTCTTTAGAATTCCTAATAATTTATTTAAAGGTGGTTCAACACCTGAAATAAGAATATTTTCATATAATGCTAATCATACCTGGGTTACACCAACAAATATAACTGATGAAGGTAATTATATTCCAGCCGAAAGAATTTCAATGCAAAAAAATACTAATATTAATAATGATTGTGTTTTAATTATAAATCGGACATCAAAAGGAAAAAAAGGTGAATATGTCGGTATAGCATGTTTTTATGATTACAATTATTTTGGCAAAGGACAGCATAATCAAGGAATTTATTGTATTAATGATTTCACTAAGGATACAAAAATATTTATTGCTGCATTTTTAAATTCTAAAATTATGAGAAAAATTTGTGGTTTTGTTTCTATGGGAACAAAAATGAAAGAAATGAAAATAGAAGAATTTGCAAATCTTCCATTACCAAGTTTTAGAGATAATATAAAAAATGAAATTATTAAAAACTATTATTTTGATATTCCTAAAAATACAAATCAAACATTTGAATCTTATTTACCTTCTGAGTTTGAAAGAAATAATATACTTGGACTATATCAATTAAATAATGAAGTTATTGAACTTAAAAATTATTTATTTAATCTAATTGATAAAATTATAAATAATCATAAAATTACACTAAGTTTTTATTAGATTGATAAACTGAAAAAGATTATAAAAAAATATGTTTCTATAATATCCACAGGTAAATATGAAATAATAGGCGGCGAAA
>CAYLUO010000060.1:0-3052 GCA_964386885.1 uncultured archaeon | reverse complement strand
TTATAATGGACTTTGTTGGTAAAAAATTATATAGATACTATCTTTATGAACAATATCCAACAGAATTAAACTTTTTCTAGGACGCCGAGACAGGGATTTGAACCCTGATATCCCGAAGGAAACTAGCTTTCCAAGCTAGCGCACTACCAGATTATGCGATCTCGGCATGATTTGTTATTTTGTCATATTCAATAATAAATCTATTCCTGCTACTACTACTGCTATTTCTAGTGCTATACCATTTAAAAATAAAATTATAAATATTGCAAATGGTTTCAAGATATAATTTACAAATTTACCTAAGAATAAAAATCTTGCTACAAGTTCTACAATAACTAATAAAAGCAATATCCATCCTAATCCTGATAAACCTAGAAAATAATCTATTCCAAATATAAGTATCTTTGAAAATAGAGAAAGCATATCAAATCCTAGTATAAAAATAATAATTCTTGGAACATCACCTAGTCCAAGAAGATTAAGCCATGCTATAATTATAAGACCAATTCCAATTATTTGTCTGAAAACCATAAAAATATTATAAATATTGAAATTATTATTAGTTAGTATGTTAGAGTATGTAGCTAAAGAATTGAAAAATCATGCCCCTTTTACTATTTTTGGTGCTATTACTGGAATTCTTATTATGATATTTTTTTACAAAATTCCATTTGATATTTCTTATAATATTTTTTATATATTACATCCGCTTCATGTTCTTTTGAGCGCAGTTGTCACTACATCTATTTATAAACTCTATAAAAAAGGTAAAATTAGAATCTTTAATATAATTTTAATTGGCTACTTAGGTTCTGTGGGTATAGCAACATTAAGTGATTCAATAATTCCATATGTTGGAGAGATTTTACTAAATCTTCCAGACAAAGGCATTCATTTAGGTTTTATTGAAGAATGGTATATAGTAAATCCTTTAGCATTTTTAGGTATTGCAATTGCTTATTTTATACCGAACACCAAATTTCCACATTTCGGGCATGTTTTGCTAAGCACCTGGGCTTCGTTATTTCACATTATTATGGCATTAGGAGGAGCACTAAATTTGTTCTTAAGTATTGTGATATTCTTATTTTTATTTATTTCAGTCTGGATTCCATGTTGTACAAGTGATATAGTATTTCCTCTTTTATTTACCAAGAAAAAAATAAGGCAATAATTACTAATTTTATTGAACAACAGTTCATGTCAGTACTTTTACATCTAAGAATATTTATATCTCTAACTATCTAATTTACCAACTTTATATTAACTTAATAGTAATCTATTTTCTTGCAGCCTTGGTTTGCTCATATGTTTTCCAAGCTTTTGATATAGATGGTTCAAGAGTGTCCAGTTCTCTCAATACTCTAGCTCTAATTTCACTTGTTCTTATCTCGTCTCTATTTTCAGTCATTTCTCTTGCTGCTCTTACAACTCGATCTATTATATCTTTTCTTCTATCTTCTGAGACGTCTGATTCCATAACCGCAGCTTCTAGTGCTCTTCTGAGTTTTTCTGCATCAAAAGCCTCTCTTCTTCCATCTGTTTTTATAACATTTGTCATATAATAAAACCTCCTTATTACTATTTGATATGAATTAATAAAAACATTTTTATAGCTCATATAAACAATACTTTAGTAGGCGAATAAAGCCATAATTTGATGGGTTTTCTATAAAATAACAATCTTTAAATATGCCTTTCTTTAGAATGATTTAGTATATATGTCAAAGCTAAAAGTTGGTTTGATTGAACAAGTCAAACTTATTGGAACTAAAAAAACAGTAAAAGTTCTTGGTAAGTTTGATACAGGAGCAAGAAGAACTAGTGTTGACATAAAATTAGCAAGAAAAATCGGAGCTAAAAAAATAGGAAAACAAAAAGTTTCTAATGTTCATGGACATTCAATAAGGCCTCTTGTTGATTTAAAACTTGAAATAAATGGAAAAAGATTAAAAACTCAAGCAAATGTTTCTAACAGAGATCACAGAACCTATAAAGTGTTAATAGGCAGGGATATAATATTTTCTAATTTTATAATTGATTTGACAAAAAGTCATAAATCTTCAGATTTAGGTGATTTAAAATGAAAGCATGTATTATAGGAAGTGAAAGAAGAGCAGAATCCACAATGAAAATATTTAGTGCTTTAAAAGAATCTAATAGATTTGATTCTGTATTTTTTGCCCCAACAGAAGGAATAAAAATAGGAGTTAAAGATGGTAATTTTCCTATTTTTTATAAAGATTATGATCTTACAAAATTTGATGCTGTAATGCCAAGAATAGGCGCTTCAAAAGTATTGTTTGGATATCTTGTAACAAAATATTTAAGAGATGCTGGAGTTTATGTTCCATTTACTCCAGAAGCAGTTTTTACTGTACATGACAAATATCTTACTTTAGAAAAACTAAACAAGGCAAAGATACCTGTGCCTGAAACTTATTTAACAATGTCTCCACCAACTGCAAAAAGAATAATAAGAGACATGAAGTTTCCTGTAGTTATGAAATTGTTAGGTGGGTCTGGCGGTAAAGGAGTTATGTTTGCTGACAAAGAAAATACAGCCATAACATTAGTGGATACGTTAAATGTTCTAAAACAACCCCTTTTTATTGAAAAATATATAAAAAACCCTGGAGAAGATATAAGAATAATTGTTGTAGGGGATGAAGTAGTTACATCAATGAAAAGAATAGCAGCTAATGGAGAAACAAGAGCTAATCTAGCAACTGGCGGTAAAGGAATTCCATATAAAGCTGATAGTGAAATGAAAGAAATGGCAATAAAATCAGCAAAAGCTGTAGGAGCAGAAATATGTGGTGTAGATTTTATACAAGGCAAGAAAGGACCTTCAGTAATAGAAGTAAATTTATGTCCTGGTATGAAAATCAGTAATATAACTGGTTTTAATGTTCAGAATAAAATAGCTGACTTTATGGCAGAAAGAGCAGATGGTTATAAGACAAGTTATGGCACAAGAGGATTGAGTGAATACGTAGAAAAAGAATTACTAAGAGTATCAAGATGGTTAAAAGAAGCATTTGAATAAATT
>CAYLUO010000059.1:0-3080 GCA_964386885.1 uncultured archaeon | reverse complement strand
ATTTTTTCTAAATCCTTTTCTTTTACTAATTTTTCTAATAGTGCAGGAGTGTGTTTTTGATCAGGAGTTTCTTTATAGTAATGCATAGCAACTGCTTGACATGCATCTGTTGCTGCATATCTAAGATCAAATATCATTGCCTTGAATGTTAGTTCTATTTTTTTAATATGTGCTTCTGCTGATTTTACTTTTATTCCAATTGTTTCATCGCTTGGGGGAAGCAAACCTGCTTTTAACATTCTCTGAACAGGTTTTATAAATCCAGTATCGTATATAACTAAACCAGCACGAAGATAATTAAATAATTCAGGGGATCCTCTTTTTATCCATTGCCAAAATTCTGTAAGATTTGTAGTTTGAATATGAATATCTTTTAATTGAGTTCCTAATAATTGCATTTGAGCTGCTATTCTTTCTGTGTCTTCTGAAGATTTTGTTGCTGTATCATCAAGAATTATCCAAGTGTCTATATCAGATCCTTTTTTCATTTGTCCTGTTGCAGCAGAACCAAATATAAGAACTGATTTTACTAGATCTCCATAATTCTTTCTTATAAGATTAGTAAATTCTATAACTTGAGGAAAATTATCTTTTGTTATTTCTTTTTTTTGTTTTTTCATGTCTTCTTTTTTAAGGCTCAATGGTGCTTCTAATTCTTTTGAAAGTTGTTCTTCAAATTTCATATTTATACCCTTTTTAATTTGTATTAATGATAGTAAAACTTTTATAGCTTATCTTAATTCTTCTTTTTTCCATTCTTCTGGTCTTTTTCCTTTTTCTAATGCTGCTTTTCCTAAGAATGTGTGCTCTTCTTCTGGCCGTCTTATTAAGCCCTTTAATGGTTCAAACGCGTGTTCGAATATAATGTTCCATTGCCTTTTAAATGAATGTATACTTGTTTCTCCAACTCCGAAAAAGTCGTCTGGCAATTTATTTGGTGGAGTGTCTTTTTCTAAATATTTTACTATCAATCTTAATACACCAATACTTTTTTGAATAGGATCTTTTCCTCCTCCTCTTTCAAATATAATATAACCTGATTTAAATCCTTTTTTTCTTAATTGGTATAATCTTTCATAAATATATAATTGTTGATCAGAACCGGCTGGGATTGGCATATGAGCTGGATTTAAAGGAATAGGCCATCCAAGATGAAGAACTTTTACTTTACTTGCCAAATCTTCTGGAAAAGAATCTATTTCTTTTTCTGGGTCTATATAAGCTCCAAGCATATGTTCAAAATCCATTGTAACGCCAAAATGTTTAGAGTCAATCTCCTCTGATAAATAAACCATATGTAGAGGTCTGGCCAAACGCATTAATTTTTCATATCCTTTCATTGCCATGCCTGTTTCGAAAACAAAGTTTAAATTATATTTTTCTAGGATTGGTTTTGGATCTTTATACTTTTGCTCTGTAGGGCATGTTTCTGGATTAAAATGTCCCCAAATATATTTTGAAGCAACTGCAGGAACCCATATTTCTTGATGATTTTCTCTTAATTCATTATCTTCTATTCTACCATCACCAACAATTTTTATCCATAAAGGATCTTTATTTTCCTGCATCCATTTTGCTATTATATAATAAGCGAGTCTTTCTGGACCATATATCAATGCATTAGAATCTATAATATCTAATAAACTTTCTTCAGCATATTCTCTTGCCTTTTTTTTCATTGCTTCTTCATCTTCTTTTGTTGGTTGCTTTCCTTGATTTTTATCTTCAAATTTTCTTTTCATCTCTTTAAAGTATTCATCTGGTTCATGTATACGTTCTAAACCAGTTATAACACTTCTTTGTTTGATATCGAAAATCCAATCTATTAACCATTTATTTTCTTCTTCTTGTAGGAATTGTTTAAAAGGTCTACCCCAAATATCAACTAAATTGAATGGTTGTAATTCTCTCCATAATAATAAGAATGGTGTAGATTCACTTGCATGCAATAACAAGTATTCAGATCCTATTTCACCAGCACCTTCTAATGCATCTAATAATCTTTCATGAGATCTCTTATAATCATCCATAAGTGCTGAATCTAAACGTAAAGGAACTTCTCTTCCACCCATTGCATAGGATTCACCATGAATACCAAATCTTATACCAAGCTCTTTTATTCTTTTAATTCTTTCTTGCAATCCTGGTTCTATAAACTCTGTGATTGATTCCAAATCTATTTGAGTAAAAATAACTCCTTTTAGTGCACCATAAAATGCTTTTTGGGATATACCTGCATATGCAATTTTTTCTTCTGGCTGAGCTGCACCAAAAAGTCCTGAAGAAACACCAATTACATATGATTTGTTCATAAAATTACCTATATTCTATTTCAACAGAACTTGGAACTCCACCCGCTTTTTTTAACCATAGATCAATATCTCTGAAAGCAATACCAGGTGCTCTTTGCATCATTTTTGTCATTCTTTGCTGCATTAATTTTTCATATGGCCCTGGATAAGCAAACATTAATTTAATTCCAAATGAATCAAAGAATTTTGCGATTCCTTCTCTTAGATCTTTTACAACATTTTTTGTTTTATCCACTTTTTCTGTGATTTGTCTTTTTGGTATTTTTCCTTTTTCATCTTTTTCTAAATAAATTTCAGGATATCTTTGTTCTAGAACATCTTTTGTTTTTTCAATTACATTTCCTACTTCTGCTGATTCTCCTATAAGTAAAGAAATATCTTGCTCTGCTTTTTTGTTTTTTGCTTCAACTTCTAATAATCTTCCTATCATTATATTTTGTGTACAATTATAGGTTTTCATTGGTTGTATCCATATATCTTCAAACAAAGAACCATCTGGTGATTTTATAACAGTTCTCATTATTGGTAATTGAACAAAAACAAAATATGGACTATATGGCCATCTGAATCCCATTTTAGTTCCTGTTTGAGACGCTGATCTTAAAGGATGTAAATAATGCTCATTAAGTTCTTCAACTACCCTATAAATATCCATTGCAGTGATTTTTATTCCATATTCTTTGTCTATTTGCTCTATAATTTTTCTAACCCATTTATCAACTATAGGTTTTACAGGAATAGCTGGTATATCTTTTTTTCCTTCTTGTT
>CAYLUO010000058.1:2457-3135 GCA_964386885.1 uncultured archaeon | reverse complement strand
CTATTCTTAATTTATCCTGTTCTTCTGGAAGCATTCCAGATTTTAATAACATTGGATTAGACCATCTTTCAACAGAACCATGAAAAGATATCATTCCACTTTTGACCATTTGCAGAATATCATCTTGATATTGTATTATATTAGGTCTTTTCCAGAAATTTCCATTTTCATATATTCCAACTATTTCTCTGTTTTTAGATACATCTAGAATTGCTTTTTGCACATCTTTTCTAGAATAGTAATCCATTATTAAGGAAAAATTTCTCATATTTCATTATTATAATTAAAAGAATTTTAAATAATGTTACTACTTTTAGATGTTATTTTTTCCAATATTTTTTTAATTCACGGTCTAGTCCTTTTCTAGAATGTAGTCCTGTTTCTGATTTTTGTAGTTCTCGTTCAGAAGTATAATAACCTATCATAAAACCAAAAAGTCCACAAATAATACCAACTGCAAGACTTTTAAATGGATCTCCATTAGTTATATAACTAACTATAGATCCTCCTAAACCAGGTGTTGAAGACCATGTTGTTATATAAGCTTTTCTACCCATAAATAACCACCAACTAGTCATTAATATTATATAAGTACTATAAAGATTTTAATTTAAGCCTTCAATAAAAATCAACAAACTTTTAAACTATAAATTCTATATGTCGATAAGGTGTATTAAT
>CAYLUO010000058.1:0-2434 GCA_964386885.1 uncultured archaeon | reverse complement strand
GTCCTGACTATGAAAAGAATAAAGAATTAGTAGATGAATTTGTTGATACAGAATCAAAAGCTGTTAGAAATAAAATTGCTGGTTTTATTTCAAATGAAATAAAAAAAAGAAAAAAATTACACACTCGAAAAGTTTCTTATGATGCTATTCCTGATAAAAAGAAAAAAAAAGAATGGAGATAATCATTTGGCGGCTCATTAGCTACCATCGCTAGTCATCTTTATATCATTCTGGAACGGTATAATCATTGCCGCCAATTAATTGTTGGAGTAAAAGTATTTTAATATTTCATCTACGATATAATCCAAACAATTTAAAGTAATTTTCTCTTCTATTATCTGGACCTATTGCTTTACCTTTAACATATCTAATATCTTCAATTGAATAGAATGCGTGTGGATTTAGTTTCTTTATAATTTTAACAACATCTTTGATATTTTGTCGTTTTGTTATAGTTAATATTATTTCTACTCTGCCTTTAGCTCCACTAGCACCAACACTAGTAACTCTATATCTTGCTTTTCTAAGTGATTTTATTAATCTTGATGGATTGTTTCTTGTAATTATTCTAATAATCACATTGCCTATTGATAATTTATCATCTATATACATACCAACATAAGTACCCATAGCAAAACCACCAGCATAAGCAATAAAAAAAATCGGAGTTGTTATATCTGTCAGTATCTGTCTTATTGCAAATAACCATATCAATACTTCAAAGAATCCAAGTAGTGGGGCTAAAAACTTCATTCCCCTGGAAATAAATATAACTCTTATTGTTCCTAGACTAACATCACAAATCCTTATAAGAAATATAAGCAGAGGTAGAGCTATCAATGAATATGCCTCTGAATTTAAGAATTCTACGAAGATTGTGAAATCCATTTCATAGATTATCTTGTTCGTATTAATAAAGTTATCGCTCGTTTAACATTTTAGAGTAGGACAGACTTTTCCTCTAAATTCTATTGAACTACACCAAATATCTTTACATTCTTGGATTTCTTCATAATTTACACAAAGAAAATTTCCTATATATCTTGACAAAAGATTTTTTATTTTAAATCCCCATATAGCAGTTTTATCTATTTTTCTTATAATTACATTCCTGTTGAACAAAGATACAATATTTTCCTTATCTTCTTTTGACAAATCATATGCATCCCATTTCTCTAAATTTTTTACAATATCTTCAAACTCATCTTCATCTATGCAATTAAACATCGGGTCCCTGCAAAGAACTGTTACAACATTTTTACTTGCTGTAAGCACATATTCATCATAATCTATTATAATAGAATTGTTAATAGTATCATAATCTATGTCATAATCATACAAAGAGTCTTCTAATTCCTCCATGTCTATTGGGTAATATAACTGAGTTTGGTCTGGGAATATACAGGCATAAGCTGTTGAAGAAAATAAAATAAAAATCAATGGTATTAGTAATTTTTTCATTATATTACCTATTCTATAATTATTTTTCACATTTATTAGATTTTGTCTAATATAATATGGAAAATATATCCTGAAAATAAGAACATGAAATAAATAAAACCATCAAAAAAAGAAAAGGTAAATATAGTTCTTATTAAAACAACAAAGAAAATCGATAAAAAAACAGAAAACCAAAAACTGTGTGTAAATCCTCTACAAAACTAAAAAACCTATTGGCAGGAATATTATAGAATTTATATTAAACATAAAAAGTACAGTTATCATGACTGCTAAAATTAAAGATATATAATCTCTTATCTTGGATTTTGAAGTATCAATATCAGGAAGTACAGAAAATAGACCATAAAGAAATAATAAAAAGAAAAATAATAGTAAATTTTCTAAAAATAGATTTTCCAGAAAAATTTTCCAAAATAAAGGAATAAAAATAAGATTAAAAATTAAATGTATTTTCCAAGATGGCATAATTATAAAGAGGGTTTAGTAACTTTTAATTTTATTTTATAAGATTTATTAATTGATTTTTTTGATTATATAATTCTTCATTAAAAGTAGAATAGCTTGTCCATTCTTCGTTGTCTGTGAATAAAAAGAAATCAGAATCTGTTATTATTTCAGATATATAAGAATCGACATACAAATTTTCTTCGGCCAAATAAATATCATAAGATTTATCATTTATTAAGCCCATATAACTTCCATCTTGAGGTTCAATCAAAGGCGCTAAATCTAATTCATTTAAATCATTTATAGATTCGATTTTATTTTTTGTGAATGCAATAACACAATGCCCATTTATTTCGCCTGTATTTAAATCATATAAATCTCCGCAAACTATATTAGGATAGATATATCCTTTTTGAAGCTCATCTAAAACAATATCTTCTTCTTTGTCTGACTTTTCCTGCAATAAAACTTCATGTTTGTAAGGATCAAACTTCTTATTTAATGCATCTATTGGATGCAATCCTTC
>CAYLUO010000057.1:0-3203 GCA_964386885.1 uncultured archaeon | reverse complement strand
TTAATTGGATTAGGTGGTAAGGAATTATTAGAAAAAAAATATGGACATAAACTAATAGAAATGAGAAAAACATTCAAAAGATATGGATCATTTTTATGGATAATAGTTGCTAATCTAACTCCTATTCCTGATAATTTAATGAGCGCATTTTGTGGTGTGATTAGATATAATTTCAAAAGATATTTTCTTGCTATGTTTATAGGAAAATTAATATTTGCACTTATAATAAGTTTTGCTGGTTATTATTCTATACATTGGGTTGTTGATTATTTTTCTTTAGAAGAATATTTTGCTACACTAATTTGATGTCAATATAGGTGACTACATTAATTCAATGTCAATACAATATTTATTTGTTCTTGGAGAATAAGGCAAGACCTTTTTGATTTTATATTTTGTTTTATGATTTTTTATTTTTAAAATTATTTTTTTTGCTTTCTGTTTTATTTCATCTTCTCTTTCAATTATATAGAGATGAATCGTTCCTTTTTTGTTCAAACATTTTATAGCAAGACTTAGAAATTTATCAGCATCATGTGGAAGTGGCATTATTATTCTATCAAAATAAGAAAAATATTTTTTTGAAATTTCTCTAACATCCCCTTTTATTGGAGTTATATTTTCTATTTTGTTTAGCTTGATATTTTCTTTCATATATTTTACTGCTTGAGGGTTTATCTCAATTGCAACTATTTCATAACTTGGTTGTTTTTTTGATATGATAATTGCAAATGGGCCAACACCAGCAAACATAACTAGAACTTTTTCATTCTTTTTGACTTGACTTGCAATTCTTAATCTTTCTGTTCCTTCTCTAGAAGAAAAATAAACTTTTCTTGGATCTAATTTAAATCTGCAACCAGATTCTTTATGAATAACTTCTGTATTTTTATCTCCAGTTATAATTCTGTATTTTTTGATTCTGTATGTTCCTGTTCTTTCTGATATTTTCTTTAGAACTGTTCTAACATTTTTATGTTTTTTAAAAATTTCTTGTGCTATTTGTTTTTGGTTTCTTTTTAGTTCATCTGGAATCTCAACAATAGCTATTGCTTTTTCTTTTGATCCGATTATCTCAAAACTTGAAATGTTCATATTTAAAAGTATATATGAAAAGGTTATAATATGTTACACTTTATCAGTTTGGGCCTTCATGACGAGAATGATATGAGTTTGAAAGCTTTGGATAGAGCTAAGAATTGTGATATTTTATTTTTGGAAAGTTATACACAACCTTTGATAAATAAAGATAAATTAGAAAAATTAATTGGAAAAAAAATAAAAGTTCTATCAAGAAAAGAAATTGAAGAATCAGAAATTATATTTGAACAAGCAAAAGAAAAAAATGTTGGATTGTTAGTTGGTGGTGATTGTTTTTCTGCGACAACACATTCTATTCTAAAAAAAGAAGCTGAAGACAAAGGAATAAAAGTAGAAGTTATACATGGATCATCTATATTTTCTGCAATAGCTGAATGTGGATTGCATTTATACAAATTCGGAAAAACCGTATCTATAACATTTCCTGAAAGAACTGGCAATGAAATACCAAAATCTGTATTTGATACTATAAAACAAAATCAGTCAATAAATGCCCATACTTTACTGTTGTTAGATATTGATATTGAAAATAAAAAATATATGACTGTTAAACAATCCTTAGAAATATTATCAAAAGAATTTGGTGAAGATATAGAGATTGTAATATTTTCAAGATTAGATGAAAATATAGATATAAAATTTGGAAAAATAAAAGATCTGATAAATTTGGAATATGAAAATATTCTTTATTGTATAGTTATTCCATCAAAAATGCATTTTACAGAAAAAGAATATCTAGAAAGGTATAGAATATGAATGATAAAATTCCAAAAGAAGAAATTGAGAAATGGTTGGATAAAATAAACAAAAAATTAGAAAATATTGAAACAAAAAATGATAAAGGCAAAGAATTTCTTGAAAATATCAATGCTTATGTTTTTGATTGCAAACATTTCCTGAAAGAAGGAGATTATATGAAAAGCTTCGAGGCTGTAATTTGGGCTTGGGCATGGCTTGAAATAGGCGAAAAAATGGGTTTTTTCTAGTATATAGTAAAAAATAGAAATATTTAAATACTGGTATTATTACTTACTGATTAGTGATTAAATATGAAATTTAAAATAGGATCTGACACTTATAATTTAGGCGAAACAGAACTAGAAAAAAGTCTATATGAAAATTTAAAAGTTCTGGGAGAAGCAGAAAAATATAAAAAACAAGAACTATCTCAAATACAAGGAGCAAAAGGAACTTTATCAACACTAAAAGGAATTAAAGAAAAAATTGATAATGCTATTAAAGCTTACAATCAATCTCCTCAGGCAGCTATTTTAACAAAAGTTGATTTAGATGATACATATAAAACTATAGAAGGCCTTATCGGGAAGACTGATAGTCAATATATTAAGGAGTTTTTACGTCTGTATCAAAATAAAATAAGAGCAATTTATTACGCTACTTCAATATATCTTACAGAACCACAAAATGCTGCAATCGCAGATGAATTCAAGAAAAAAATACAAAAGGCTTAATTATTTTCCAACTTTAAGTTTCAAATCCTCTAATTTTGGTGCTCCACCACCACCAACTAACCAAGCTATAACAACTATAGTTCCTACTAATAAAATTACTAAGATTATATCGTCACTAGACCAATTACCTAAAAAGCCGAATGACCCACCAAATGATCTTGTGAATAGATCTATTCCTCCACTATGACCAAATATTCCAAATGCTAACAAAAGTCCTATTATCACAACTATAGGAACTACTTTTTTACCTAAGTCTTCCCATCCTTTTTCTGTTGAAAGGAATGGACCCATTAAAAGTGATATAATCATTAAAAATACTAATAAAGTAACTAAAAGTACAGAAGTCTCGGCAAAGAACATAGCAAAAAAGCTACCTATTGAAACACCTAAAGGACTATAAATCATTATATAAAATCCTGCTATAAACGCTATAAGTGCATTTATTTTACCAGCGTTTGGTCCAAATACTTTTGATTTTTCTAATAATGCAAAGAAAATAGCAAATGTTAATAAAAATGGTAAATATAATTCAAAAATTCCTTGGCTTTGCAAATTTATTAATAAACTTTCTAATACAGTCATTTACTCACTCTTTTCTTTCAACTGAAGCTGGTGCTGATTTTCCACCAC
>CAYLUO010000056.1:0-3236 GCA_964386885.1 uncultured archaeon | reverse complement strand
GGATTTGAACCCCCAATCTCCTCGTCCGAAGCGAGGCGCATTATCCAGATTCTGCTACAGGCCCATATAAAATAATAGAACTAGAAAAATAATAAATAAAGCGCCCTGGGCAGGATTTGAACCTACGACCTTTTGGTTAACAGCCAACTGCTCTACCGCTAAGCTACCAGGGCTTATGGATACAACCGGTTTGTCATTCTTGGGAATGGAATTGTTTCCCTTATATGATCAATTTTACAGATCCACCAAACAACTCTTTCAACTCCTAATCCGAATCCTGAGTGTGGAACTGACCCATATTTTCTTAAATCCAAATACCACTTATAAGCTTCTTCTGGTAATCCTATTTTTTTGATTCTTTGCCTTAAAAGCTTTTCGTCCCATATTCTCTCGCTACCACCTATAATTTCACCATAACCTTCTGGAGCTATCATGTCATTACATAAAACAACTTTTGAATTTTTTGGATCAGGTTGCATATAAAATGCTTTTGCTTCTACTGGATATCTATGAATAACAATTGGTTTTGTATATTGCCTTGATATGAATTTCTCATGAGGAGCACCAAGATCATCCCCCCATTTTATATCAAATTTGTTCTTTTGTAATTCATCGATAACTTCTGTATAAGATAATCTTATAAAAGGTGGTTTTACTGTTTTTAGTGGTTTTATATCTCTTTTCAAAATTTCAAGATCTTTTTTATTTTCTTTTAAAACTGCTTTTACCATTGCTGTGACTAGTTCTTCCTGGAGTTTAATGTTTCCTTCAAAATCAAGAAATGCAACTTCTGGTTCTATCATCCAACATTCTGTGAGATGTCTTACAGTTCTTGATTTTTCAGCTCTGAATGCAGGGCCAAAAGAATATACTTTTACAAGGCTAGCTATAGCAGCTTCACTATACAATTGCGCGCTTTGACTTAGATATGCTTTCTTGCCAAAATATGGAGTCTCAAATAGAGTCGTAGAATCTTCACAACATGTTGGCGTTAAAAGTGGTGCATTGACCATATAGAATCCATTTTCATCTAGATATTTTATCCCACTTTTTATTACAGTATCTCTTATTCTTAGAATCGCAGCTTGTCTAGGACTTCTTAACCATAGGTGTCTATTAGTCAACAAAAAATCAGGACCATGATCTTTTTTACTAATAGGAAACTCATCTGCTATTTGGAATATTTTTAATTTTTTGATTTGCAATTCATATCCGTTTGGAGCTCTTTTATCTTTTTTAGCTATACCTATTACATCTACTGATGACTCTTGGGTTAGTTTTTCAGCATCATCAAATGTCTTTTTATCTGTTTTATCTTTGTGAATTGTTGATTGTATAAATCCAGTTCCGTCTCTAATTATTAGAAATTGAACTCCACCACTAGATCTTTTGTTTTGTATCCATCCTTTTAGTTCTACTTCTTTTCCATCAAACTTTCCATCCAAAATATCTTTTATTTCACAATACATCTAGACACCTCTTTATTCTTATTAGAAATTTTGAAATTATAAGGTTTAAATAAAACTTAGAAGCAGAGATTCCGATTAAAACATCTACCTTTCATTTCAAATCACTTATTATTATTTTATAATCATATATTTAAAATTTACTTATTTACACTACTGGTCTTAGGCATAGTAAAACAAGATTTTTTGAGTTTTTCCACAAGAAGTCCACAGGAAACAAAGGTTATCAAAAATTTACTTCAAAAGAAATATAGGTTATACTTTATACTAATTCTTTATAAATATAAAACCAAAAAATAATAATTGGGTTTAATTCTTAGGGTTTTATGCAGTATTAATTGGGTTTAATTCTGCTTATAATATTTAAGAGAATACCTCTTAAAAGAATTTCGACATTAAAAAGTATATGTTTCAAAACATAGGAGGGAAATTGGTATGGAAACTATAATTCAGAACGCATTAAATAGAAAATCGGTTGAAGAAAGTCCAACAGACAGATTCAAATTGCAGAATAATTCTGGTGTTACAAAAGAAACCATAGATTATTTTAAGCAAGCTGAAGAAGAATTTGGATTTTCAGTAAAAAAAGCAAGGATCAGTGTAATAGGTTGTGGAGGAGCTGGTCAAAATAGTGTAACAAGACTAAGTGAGATGGGAGTTCAAGGAGCAAATACACTTTCAATAAATACAGATGCTAAGCATCTTACTGTAGGAAAAGCAGATAGAAAAATTCTATTAGGAAAGGAATTAACAAGAGGACTAGGAGCAGGTGGTTATCCTGAAGTTGGCAAGAGAGCAACAGAAGAATCTAGAAATGAAATAAAAGAAGCTTTAGAAGGATCTGATCTTACATTTTTATGTGTAGGTCAAGGTGGTGGTACTGGTACAGGTGCTGCACCAGTTGTAGGAGAAATAGCAAAATCAATGAACTCTATTGTAATAGGAGTAGCAACAATGCCATTCAAGATAGAAGGATCAAGAATAGCAAAAGCAGAAGAAGGTTTAGCAAGACTAAGAGAAGTATCTGATACAGTTATAGTCATAGAAAATGACAAACTGTTGAAATATGCTGGTCAATTACCACTACAACAAGCATTTGCAGTTGCTGACGAGTTAATAGCAAGCATGGTTAAAGGAATAACAGAAACAATCACATTGCCATCATTGGTTAATGTAGATTATGCTGATGTTAGAACTATAATGCATGCTGGAGGAGTAGCAGCTTTAGGAGTTGGAGAAAGTAATAGCAGTGACAGAGCAAGAGATGCAGTAACAAAAGCATTGACAAATCCATTATTAGAAGTTGACTATGCAGGAGCAAATGGAGCCTTAGTTCATATAACAGGAGGAAACGACCTGACATTAGACGAAGTAAATTTGATAGGAGAAACAGTATCAGAATATTTGGATCCATCAGCACAAGTAATTTGGGGAGCAAGAATATTGCCAGAATTCAATAGCAAGATTCAGGTAATAACTATAATAACCGGCGTTCAATCACCATATATATTAGGTCCTATATCAAGAGAACGGCCTGTTGTCAAAGAGTTGAATCAGGCTTTAGGTATTGATGTCATAAGATAATGCTTTTATGGGACACCCCCATATTTTTTTCTTTTTTTTTATTTTTGAGGTGAGAAAGGTGAAAAGCATGAATGAAGAAGATGTAATACTCTCTCTTGTAAAAGACCTTAGCCAAAGAAATGGTAATTGTCAGGAACCAAAATTAGTAAAACTTGCAACTCTTTTAAATATAAATGCAGAAAAAGT
>CAYLUO010000055.1:0-3246 GCA_964386885.1 uncultured archaeon | reverse complement strand
AGTTTCAAAATGAGCAAAAGCATACCAATGAGTTGTATATCTATTCATGATTCTAAAAAAGAAGTTGAAGATAAAATAAAAAGAGCGTTCTGTAAACCAAAAGATATAGAAACAAATCCTATTCTAGAAATTTGTAAGTATATTATATTAAGAAAGAAAAAAGAACTGGAAATAAAAAGAAAACCTAAATTTGGTGGAGACATTAGTTTTGAAAATTATGATGAATTAGAAAAAGAATTTAGGCAAGGAAAATTACATCCTTTAGATCTTAAAGATTCTGTAGCTGATTCTTTGAATGAAATTTTAGATCCGGTTAGAAAACATTTTATCAAAAATAAGAAAGCAAAAAAATTATATGATAGAGTTAGAAAGGCTAAAGTTAGTCGATAGGGATTTAAACTTTCATTATAGTATAAAAATTGAACAAATATGCCAATTCAGACTAAGTTTAAAACAAAAGGCTGGGAAACTCTTTTTGAGGAATATTTATATGAAAATAATGAAAAATATCTTCTTCAAAAATTTAAATGGGTAAGGAAGAAAGCTTTTAGACACGCTGAACAGATATGTCCTGGATGTAATACGGTATATGGTTTGGACCATTGTGAAATATGTAGAAATCCACTTGATATCATATACTCTGAAAATATTCCTCTAATAAAATGTAAAAATTGCGGAGAAACCTATATGAGAGGAACATGTTCTAATGAAAAATGTGGTGCACAATTAGATTATTTTTTAATTGGCAATGAAAAAACTATGTTGAGATTGGCGGGTTTATTATTTTTTTCTGCAGAAAAAAAATCAGATGAATTGAGATCTACTGGATTTTACAAAAAAGTTGCTGATATATCAAATGTTTTATCATCATTACATTATTTAGATAAAAAAATGAATGCAATTAGAAGAATTGTATTTCCTGATTATAGATTTTATATGTGGAAAATGGAACCAAAAGGAGATGATATCTGTAAAACATTATTAGAATATATTGATATTGCTTTTGGTTTTGGTAAATATTTAATAGATTTTATTGATATGAGAATTGAACAAAGTCTTGAAAAAGAAGAAACTTTAATGTCAAAGGAAATAATCAAAGGTAAAACAATAAGATATACCCAAGAAGAGACTGAAATAGAAAATATAGACAAAGAAAGAACTATAATTCATATCAAAGATAAAAAGAAAAAAATTTAATTTTCCTCAAGCCATCTCTTAGTTGCTTTCTTAATATCAACAATAATTTTCTGGCCATTAGGCAATTTCCTTTTAATTGTCATTGGTATTTTCATTTCTCTGAATTCTTGCTCAGCTATTTTTGATGGGTCCATTTCATCAGTCTTGACAAGAATTGGTGCGCCTACTGATATTTGTAAAGATCTTGCACTTATAATTCTTGCAACTTCAAATCTTGTTAATTTATCTTCTGGCCAAATCATAAAATCACTTTAAGGCTTAAATTTATTAATTTTTTTAATCAAATCAACATGAGTTATAAATAATTTTCTACAACAATATCTTTCTATACCTAAATCAGTTAATACTTTTCCAGGAGTTTCACCTGCTTTTACTCTTTTATTGAATTCTTCCCATAAATGACCCAAAACTTTTCCACATGTAAAACATCTTACAGGTATAATCATAATTTCACCTTTTACTTCTTTGTTTGTGTCTTCTTGCACCTTTTCTACTTCTTGAAGGTTTATGTGGTTCTGTTCTTCTACTGTCAGACACTAACAAGCTTCTATCATAATCCAAGTACATATTTTTTAGTTTTTCATCCTTTAAAAACTCGACTATTCCTTTTGCAATTGATTGTCTTATTGCATCAGCCTGACTAGAGATTCCTCCACCTTTTACATTAACTTTAATGTCCAAATTTTTAACTCTATCTTCTGCCAAGAACAATGCTTCCCTTATTTTTAGTTTTGCATATTCTGGCTGCCATAATTCTATAGGAATATTATTTATTGTTATATTGCCTGTTCCTTGTTTTATTCTTGCTCTTGCTACTGCTGTTTTTCTTTTTCCAGCAACTAATACAATTTTCTCTTTTTTCTGTTTTTTTTCTGGTTTTTTTTTCTTTACCATCTTTTCTTAGCACCCAACCATAATGATAATTTTTCAATAGTAATATGTTTACATCTTAATTTATTTACGTCTTCTTTTATTTGGACATATTCTTTATCCTTATATTCGTCTGGAATTCCTACAAAAATTCTTAATCTTTTTAATGCTGCTTTTCCTCTTTGTTTATGATATGGAATCATTCCTCTTATAGATCTTTCGACTATTCCTCGTGGTGTCTTAGGAAAATATGGACCTCTTGTAGGATCTCCTTTTTGTATTCTTTCTAAATATTGTTTTTGAGTGAATTTAGGTTTTCCAGCTAGAACCGATTTTTCTGCATTTATAATTATAATATCTTCTCCTTTAAGTAAATCTTTTGCTATTTTTGCTGACATTCTTCCTAATATCTTGTTTTCTGCATCATAGATTTTCATATTCAACACAATATTTTTACTTTTTTACCTTTTGGATTTGTTTTGATTAAATCTTCAATACTAATAGGGTTTGACTTAGATTCTTTAATCCTTTCTTCAGCTGATTTTGAAAATTTCCATGCTGATATAGTGACAGATTTTGATAAAGAACCATATCCTAGAACAACACCAGGAATTATAACCGTATCTCCCTTTTTTGTGTTTCTATCAATATGAGCCAAATTAACCTCAATCCTTTGTCTTCTAGGCTTGTTTAATTTTTCAGCTATATCTTTAAGAAAATTACTTTTAATTTCAAATGATTTTTTTCTCAAGTTTTCAATTAATTCTTTTAATAACGGATTTGTTGGTCCGGTGCGCTTGACCATTCGCTACACCTCTATAAGTTTTACTACTATTTGTTAAATTATAGATTTATAAAGTTTGTTTTTTGGCTAAAAAATATTATTAAAATAGAAAATAGAAATATTCTATTAGGTGTATATTTTGTTTGGTCCATCAAAAGAAGAATTAGAACAAATACAATCGTTGAAAGGTGAATTAAAGCAAATAGCAACTGAAATAGCAAGAATGAGAATGGAAACAAGAAAAAGCAATGAAGAAACAAAAAAATACTTAAAATACATCTCAGAAGCTATTGTTCTATTAAACACGAAAATTAATGATATACAAAATAATGTTGCTAAATTAGACGACAAATTAAATAATAGAATTGATCAAACATCTGAAGAGACAAAAGGAA
>CAYLUO010000054.1:0-3287 GCA_964386885.1 uncultured archaeon | reverse complement strand
GAACCACCTGGTAAAACAATTATATCATACTCATTTGGATTTACCTGATTAATTCTTTTATCAGTCATTACTCTAACTCCATGTGCCCCTTCCATAACTGATCCAACTACTCCAACTGTATCTACATGCATACCTGCTCTTCTTAATACATCAACTACTGTTAATGCCTCGATTTCTTCAAATCCTTCTGCTAAAGGAACCATAACTTTCATTTTTTAACCTCCTATATTTTATTGACCTTTAAGTTTTTTAAGAATTTCCTTTACAAATCCTAATGCTGAATCAGGACCATCAGCTGTTATTATATTACCATCAACTACAACATGTTTATTTGTATAGTGTGCATCTTCTTGTTTTAAAGTTGATATAGCAAAATCTGTTGGAAATACAGTGGACATTACTCCTTTTAGTATACCAGCCTTGGCTAATGTCATTGGCGCCAAACAAATCGCAGCTATTAGTTTATTTTTTGATGCAAAAGACCTAACTCGATTTAATACTTCAGGATATTCTAACAATTTCAAAGAACCAGAACCGCCTATTATAATAAGCGCATCATAATCTTCAGTTACTATATCACCAACAATTTTATTTGGCGTAACTTTTAAACCATACATACCCACACATTCTTGTCTTGTTATAGATGCAATGTCCATTTTTATTCCAGATTCTTCAAGAGCTGATTTTGTTGTAGAAAATTCTTTATCATTAAAATCTTTTTGTGCAATTATAATAACTACTTTTGCCATAATAATCAAATATAAATTTACTGTTTAATCTAATAAATAAGTAGGTGATTTTATTATAGTAGGATTTGGAATTGAAGATATGCAAGCAAATAGAGTAAAAAAAGTTCCTAAAGGAAGAATAAATATAAGTTCTTCACCAAAAATAAAATCAATAAAAGAAATCCAGCCACCATTTTCCAATAAAAAAGCATTGGAAATCACGTTCGAATTCGTAACAAAATATGAACCTAATGTTGGCGAAATTAAAATAAAAGGTGTAGTTATATATTCTGGAGATAAAATAAAAGATCAATTAAAAACATGGAAAAAAGAAAAAAAACTTATTAAAGAAATAGAAGTTGAGATAAAAAATTTCTTATTTAGAAAATGTCTTGGATTAGAAATTACAATTTCAGAACAAATGCAACTTCCGCCACCAATAATGTTTCCTCATGTTGTTGCCAAAGAACAGAAAAAACCTGATTTGAGTTATATAGGATGATTGCATGTATAAGCAAATGATACTAATAAGAAATGATCTTAATATGTCTATTGGAAAAAAATGCGTTCAGTCTTGTCATGCCTGTTTAGGATCATACAGAAAAGTAGACAAAAAAATAATAGAAGAATGGAAAAGACAAGGAGAAAAAAAAGTTGTTTTAGAAGTAAACTCAGAAAAAGAAATTATAGATTTATTCGAAATGGCAAAAAATGAGAAATTATCTTGTTTTTTAGTTCAGGATGCTGGGCTAACAGAACTAGAACCTGGTACTATAACTGCTTTAGGTATTGGACCTGACAAAGAAGAGAAAATAGATAAGATAACAAGAAACTTAAACTTATTAAAATAAAAATTATATCATGTCATTTGGTTCAATAGGAATATATTTAGCATCATACTTTAGTTTATTTGTTGGAACATTTTTCTTATATACATTTTTTGAAAACAAGAGAAAACTAAAAACACCTGAAATAAAAGAATTCCCTGAAATTTCAATTCTGATTCCAGCATATAATGTAGAAAAATTTATTAAAAAAACAATAGACTGTGTATTAAATTCAAATTATCCAAAAAAAGAAATTATTGTTATAGATGATGGTTCAACTGATAATACATATCAAATAGTGAAAAAATATAAAAAAGGAGTAAAAATATTCAGAAAAGAAAATGGTGGAAAAGCGTCTGCATTGAATTTCGGAATTGATAAATGTAATGGAAAATTAATAATGCCACTAGATGCTGATAGTTTCTTGGAAAAGGATACAATTAGAAAAATGGTATCTTATTTTGGAGATAAAAAAGTTATGTCTGTTGTTCCCACATTGAAAGTGTATAATCCAAAAACAATAATAGAAAGAATGCAAGTCATAGAATATACAGTGACAAGTTTTATAAGAAAAATATTTACTTTTATGCATGGATTAAATGTTAATCCTTGTGCTCCTATTTACAGAGCTGAGTTTCTTAAAAAGAATAGATTTGATCAAGATAATTTGACAGAAGATTTGGAAATGGGTTTGAGAGTACAATCAAAACATTATGATATCCAGCATGCAATAGATGCAAATGTTTATACTATGGTTCCTAATAATCTAAAATCATTAATGAAACAAAGAGTGAGATGGAATTATGGAACAATATGGAACCTAAAAAACAAATATGGATTCATGTTTGGTTTGAAATATGGTGATTTAGGATTATTTATTTTACCAACAACATTAATATTTTTTGGTCTTGCTGTTTTTTTACTAATTTATTATTTAGGGAAATTATTATGGGATAGTATTTACAATTTATATTTTTTGTCTTTAATTGGATTTGATATAAAATATGTTTTATTTGGCGGGGGAAGTACCCAGATAATAAATTATCTTATTGATGTCAAGATGTTCTTATTTTTGACTTTATTTGTTGTTGGAGGAACTATATGTCTAATAGCAAAGAGAACTTTAAATGAAAAAAGATTCAGGTTCAGCTATTTTATTTATATTTCTTTATATAGTATATTTCTAGGTATATTTCCACTAATAGCTGCATTATATTTTATTTTCAGAAAAAAACCAAAATGGTAATATGAGAGAAATAAACAAAACAAAATATTTAGCTGTATTTTCTATAGCTACGCTTATTTTTGTTTCAGGTATTATAACTGCCCAGTATATAAATAAAATCAAATTAAGTGAATTTGTTTTAGCACAAACAGATTTAAGAAATTATATTTTGAGTTTGAATCTACAAACAGAACTTGCCAAAAAATACGAATGTAGAGTAGACACTGTAAAATTAGCAAGAGAAAAAGACCAATTAGGAAATCAGATTGATATGTTAGAGAATAAATTAGGTAAGAACAATGGAGATATAAAATCATTAAAAGAAGAATATTCTCTTTTGTCAATTAGACAGTGGTTATTGTTTGAAGAAATAAGAGAAAAATGTGATAAAAAAATAATAAATATTATATTTTTTTATTCAAATGAAAGAAATGAAACTTTATGTCAATCTCAGGGATATGTATTAGATTATTTTTATAAGAAATATCCTAATTATGTAGTTGTATA
>CAYLUO010000053.1:3216-3319 GCA_964386885.1 uncultured archaeon | reverse complement strand
TTTATGCTTGGAGGAAGTTAAACTGTAAACACCAAGCTTAGATAGTACAGTTTATATATTAAATAGATTTGTTTTTTATTTGATTTTTGTTGATGTAAAATAA
>CAYLUO010000053.1:0-3206 GCA_964386885.1 uncultured archaeon | reverse complement strand
TTTCACCATAAAATAATATTTAATATTTTATGCTTGGAGGAAGTTAAACTGTAAGCACCAAGCTTAGATAGTACATTTTATTATAAAGTAATATTACCCTAGTATAATTATTTATAGTATAGTGAACTTAGAAATAGTTAGTTAGAAATAGCCAGTCTTGTTGAAAATAAAGGAAAAAATATTATAATATAGGAATCTTACTTGGTATGTATAAATATTAAAAGAGGTTAACATGGATTCAAAGTCAGCCAGAAAAATAAAAAATCTTAGTGACCTTGCAAAAATAATATCAAATTTAAAAAAAACTAATAAAAAGATCGTTCATTGCCATGGTGTTTTTGATCTTGTACATTTAGGTCATATACGACATTTCAATCTGGCTAAAGAAGAGGGGGATATTCTTGTAGTTACTCTTACCAGGGATAAATATGTGAAAAGAGGACCAGGACGTCCAATATTTAATGAAAATCTAAGAGCTGAAATGCTGGCATCCATATCGATTATTGATTATGTAGCAATAGTCGATTCTCCTACTGCTGTTGAAGCAATAAAAATATTCAAACCTGATTTTTACGTTAAAGGTTCTGAATATAAAGATAAAACAAAAGATTTTACGGGGATGATTGGTGACGAGGAAGAAGCAGTAAATTCTATAGGCGGAAAACTAATTTTTACCGATGATATAACTTTCAGCTCTTCCAGCCTTATAAATAATTTTTTAGATGTATATCCACCCGAGATCTTAAGTTATCTTAAAGTTATAAGTGAAAAATATACAATTGATGATATATCTGGAAAATTAAATTCATTAAGAAAATTAAAGGTAATAGTAATAGGGGACTCAATAATTGATCAGTATCATTATTGTACCCCCATGGGAAAGTCATCGAAGGAACATCTTGTTGCAAATTTATACGATTCTGAAGAAACTTTTGCAGGAGGTAGCCTCGCTACAGCAAATAATATCGCTAATATCTGCCATAAAGTTGACCTGCTTACAGTTCTTGGCAGTAAAAATTCATACAAAGATTTTATTTCAGAAAAATTAAATTCTAATATTAATCCTATTTATTTTAACTGGCCCGATGGAGAAACTGTTGTAAAAAGAAGATTTATAAGTAAAGCTATAAATACAAAATTATTTGAGATATGTTATTTAAAAAAGGCAGATATACCTAAGAGTGTAGAAAAAAAGATACTAGATCAGTTAGATAAAACCATAAAAAATTATGATCTGGTTGTTGTTAATGATTATGGGCATGGATTGTTAACTGAAAACATAATTAAACTAATATGTGAAAAATCTAATTATCTTGCTTTAAATGTGCAGACAAATAGTGCCAATCTGGGATTTAATATGGTTACAAAATATCCTAAGGCAAATTTTGTGTGTATCGATGATTTAGAACTTCGGCTTGCAACCCATGATAGGGTTAGCGATCTTAAAATACTGGAAAAGAAAATATTAGAGCTTTTAAATTGCAAGCATATAATTTCTACAAGAGGGTCGTCAGGTTCTTTAGGGTATTCAACAAAGGAAGGATTTCACGAAAGCCCTACTTTTTCATATAAAGTAGTTGATGCTATAGGGGCTGGTGATGCTTTTTTTTCTTACGTATCACCTTGCATTGCTAGTGGATTTGATTTAGATTTGGCATCTTTTATAGGCAATGCAGTAGGAACTCTTGCTACACAGATCATATGTAATAGAGAACCGGTAAGATATACTGATTTAATGAAATTTATTACAAGGTTATTAAAATGAAAGAAATAGTAAATAGATATTTCAAAGAAATAGTAAAAAATTTATCTGGCATTGCTGCTAATTCTGAAAATAAGAAAAGTGATTTCAATCAGGCAATTGTAGATGCAATTGATTTGATTAATAAATGTTCAGTTTCAGGTAAAAAAATTATGTTTATCGGGAATGGGGCAAGTGCTGCTATTTCAAGCCATATGGCAACTGATTTTTGGAAGAACGGTGCAGTAAAGGCTATTGCTTTTAATGACAGCTCTCTTTTGACTTGCATTAGCAATGATTATGGCTATCAATATGTTTTTGAAAAACCAATAGAAATATTTGCTGAAAAAGGAGATATTTTAATTGCCATAAGCAGTTCAGGCAGATCTGAAAATATTATAAAAGGGGCTAAGATGGCTCTTTATAAGGGTTGTAAACTGATAACATTATCAGGATTTGAAGAGAATAACGCACTTCGTTCATTAGGCCATATTAATTTTTATGTTCCAAGTTCATTATATGGTCCAGTTGAAATTATTCATCAGGCAATTTGTCATAGCATAATTGATCTTATTGTCGAAACAAAAAAGTTAAATTAGGAGTTTTATGTCGGAAAAATTTGCAGTAATTGGTAGCAATTCTTTTTCAGGATCAAATTTTATTGATTATCTTTTAAATAATGATATTGAAGTTACAGGAATAAGCAGGTCTGCTGAACCTAACACTGTTTTTCTTCCTTATAAAGAAAATGTTAATATTTCTTTATTTAAGTTCTACCAATTAGATTTAAATAAGGATTTAGAAAAAATAGTTAATTTAATAAAGGAAACAAAACCGGATTATGTAGTAAATTTTGCTGCTCAAGGGATGGTTGCAGAAAGCTGGCAACAACCTGAACACTGGTTTCAGACAAACACTCTTTCTAGTGTAATGCTTCATGATCAACTTAGAAAATGTACCTTCTTAAAGAAGTATGTTCATGTTTCTACCCCTGAAGTTTATGGAAGTTGCGAAGGTCTGGTTAAAGAAAATATAATTTACAATCCAAGCACTCCCTATGCAGTTTCACGCGCAGCTGCTGACATGAGTCTCATGAGTTTTTATAAAAACTATGGATTTCCGGTTGTTTTTACAAGGTCAGCAAATGTATTTGGGCCTGCTCAACAACTTTACAGGATAATTCCGAGAACCATTCTTTTTTTTCTTTTAAAGAAAAAACTCCAGTTGCATGGCGGTGGTCATTCAGTGAGATCTTTTATTCATATTAAAGATGTTGCTGATGGGACTTTGAAAACAGCAAGACTGGCATATCCACCCGAAATATTTCATTTTGCAACATCAAAAAATATATCCATCAGATCTCTTGTTGAAATAATTGCCAAACAACTAAATATATCATTTGAAGATTATGTGGAAATTGTTAATGAAAGACCGGGAAAAGATACGGCATATTTATTAGATAATG
>CAYLUO010000052.1:0-3332 GCA_964386885.1 uncultured archaeon | reverse complement strand
AAATTTAAACCATTTAAAATTGAAAATATGAACTGGATTTCAATACATTTACCTTGGAAAAATATTATATATAGTAAAAATAAAGAAACCCAACATATTTTAAATAAAATAAAAGAAATTGAAAAAATAATTGAAGTAAAATATTTTATTATACATCCAAATGTTGTGAAAAATTTCAATGTCTTAGAAAATTTTAATTTATTAGTAGAGAATCTTGGTTCTATTGAAAAATTTGGTTCCAAATTAAAGGATTTGAAAAAAATTAAAAGAGAATTTAATCCTAATTTTTTATTAGATCTAGCTCATATTTATAAAATAGATAATCATATGAAACAATTAAATGATACTATAAAACTCTTTAATAGAAATTTAAAAATGATACACGTAAGTGGATTTAAAAATAACAATGAACACTCAATGCTTTATAATGCTGATAATAAAGATCTAATAATTAAATGTGTAACAAGATTAAAGAAATATCCAATAATATTAGAGGGTCAAATACCATCTTTTAATCTAATCAATAAAGATTTAGAGTTAATTGAAAAAATGATATCAATAAATTAAATCCCTAAATCTAACCTTAGTTCTTGGTTTCTTAGGAACATAATCACATTCCTTAACTTTCATAATAGAAATTTCATAAGTTCCTATATTTTTAGCAATTTCTATTATTTCCTGTTTATCAAACCCTATAAGTGGTCTTAAAACAGGTATAGAAACAGCCTGATCAAGAACAGCCAAATTATCCAAAGTCTGTGATGCAACCTGACCCAATGATTCTCCTGTTACAATTGCTTTATAGTTTTCTTTTTTAGCAGTTTTTTCAGCTTCCATATACATTTGTCTTTTACAATATATGCAAATCATATTGTTTGGTATTTTCCTAATTATTTTATCCAAATATTTCTTCTGATTAAAACTATGTTTTTTGATTTTACAATTTGACCATTTTTTCAATTCATTAACTATTTTCAAGAATCTTTTTTTCTTTTTTTTGTTCTGATTATCAGCATAAACAACATCTATAATACATCCTCTTTTCATCATCATCCATGCAGCAACAGCAGAATCTATTCCACCTGATAATAATATTAAAACCTTACCAGCTGTTCCAACAGGCATACCACCAGATCCTTTTATTTTTTCAGTATAAACATAAGCATCTTTGTCCCTTATTTCGACATATATAGTTACTTCAGGATTCGTCAGATCCACTTTATATCTCTCAGGAATCTTATCAGCGACTATAATCGTCATTTCTCTTGATGTAAAATCATGTTTTCCTGTTCTTGTAGTTTTAATAGCAAAAGTTTTCTTATTTCCTAGAAGTTTACTATAGTTCTTTTCAAAAAATTCTTCCAACTCATTTAATTTCATATGATAGCAATAAGAAAACGAAACAATTCCAAATATCTTTTTTAATAATTTTTCTGTTTTCTTGTTTTTAGTTTTTATAAAGATTCTTCCTCTTTTTTGATATATATTAAATCTAATTTTATTTTTTTTAAGAGAATTAGAAATATTATTTACTAGTTTATTTATAAAGATTTTTTTGACTGGTTCTGATTTTAAAAATATTTCAGAATACCTAACTATAATTTCATTTTTTTCAAGTTTTTTAATATTTAAAATTAGTGTAAATTAACCTTTATATGTTATTCTAACGAAAATATAATTAATGACAATAGAATTAGCTTTAGCACAAATATGGGCTTCAACTTTTAATATATTGCCTAATATAATAGCAGCAATAATCTTACTATTAGTAGGTTGGGTGTTAGGAAAGGTAATAGGAAAAGTTGTCAAAGAAATATTAAGAAAACTAAGACTCGACAGATATTTCAAATTCGGTGAAGCATTTAAAGTCAGTGAAATATTTTCAATAGCAATCGCATGGATTATTTATCTTGTCTTCATAAAGGCAGCAGTAGGAACACTAGGGATAGTAGCATTAGATGAATTCGTAGGCAGTGTATTAGCATTCATACCAAAGATATTAGGAGCAATGATAATTATATTGGTTGGTTATGTAATTGCTGAATATGTACAAAGAGAAGTAACAAAAACAAAGACAGAATATTCAAGGACAATAGGAAAAGTAATTTTCTTCTTTACACTAGTAATCTCAATAGCAATAGCATTACCATTTTTGCAAATAGACACAACATTGATAAACGGTATTATATTAATATTAGTAGCTTCAATTGGTCTAGGACTTGCAATTGCCATAGGTCTTGGTATGAAAGATACAGTAAAGGAAATGTCCAAAAAATATGCGAAAAAGAAATAAACAAGCCCGGAAGAAAAATTAGGTAAATTTTTAGACTTTTTTCTATTTTTATTTTTCTCTTTCTGATTCAGAACTTTCTTCAACTTCTGGCATTATTGATTGTTCTTTTTCTTCAACTGTTTCTTCTTTTTGCTCAACTAATGGTTCTTTTCGTTTAATCGTTTCTTCTTTTTTTTCGTTTTCTTTTGTTTTCTCTAATAATTTTTTAATCAATTTTCTTTGTTCTTTTAATTCTTTTTCCATTTTTCTTAAATGTTGAGTTGCATCTTCTTCTTTTGTTTTTTGTTTAGTTTGTTTTTTTTGTTTCTTCTTTTTACTTAATACAAATATATTCCTAAATCTAGAAAAGAAACTTTCTTTTTCAACAATTTTTTGTCCAGTTAATTGAAATGATATTGATCTTAATACATTAGAAGCCTTGCAATTTGGTGCATATAAAGAAACAGGAGTTTTATTTGCCAAAGCTTCCAAAATTTCTTCTGAATATGGAACAACACCAATAACTTTAGTTCCTAATGCTTTTTCAATATCTTCTGTTTTCATTTCATATTTTTTATTTTTGGTTATATTCACTATTACACCAATTATTTTTATTTTAAGTCTCTTCAATAGTTCCATCATTTTGAGTGTAGTTGCGACAGATGGAAATGTTGGAGTAGTTACTACAATAATGCCATTACAACATTGTATAACAGATAAAGTTTCTCTTCCTATACCAGGAGCAGAATCAAATAAAATCATATCATATGTTTTAAATGCTCTCTTGACTTTTCTCTGAAGAAAAGTAGGATCTATGTCATCATTATATTCTAATGAAGATGGAATTATATGCAAATCACATTTAGTTTTATATATAGCCTTGGAAATACTGCTTTTTCCGTTTATTACATCATGAAGTGTTATTGGATATTTTGGTGTTTCGAATTGCATTGCTAAATTTGATGTTTTTATATTACCATCAACTAGCAGTATATTACCTCTAAATTCATGTCCTAAAATACATCCAAGATTTGCAGTGATTGTAGTTTTACCTACACCA
>CAYLUO010000051.1:0-3397 GCA_964386885.1 uncultured archaeon | reverse complement strand
CTATTTAGAAATTATACTAATAAATATAATAAGATGGTAGCCCTAATAAAAGATAGTTGGAACTCATTGATAAATGACCTCTTTTTGATAAATAATCTTCAGAATGCTTAAAAATTTAAATAATTTAACTATAAATTACAGTCTTTTTAGAATATTTGCTAAATATAAGTGGAAATCAATAATTTAATTAATCCCTTCGTTTATTCCAAATATTATTAAATAAGAATATTAAAAGGTCTATGTTGTAAAAAGATAGAATAAAAATGATATACTTAGAATATCATGACAGATGGCAAAGAAGATTGAATCATCGGAAAATACAGGGAAAAGATTGATAGGATTACAAATGGACAATTAGTTTTATTCAAAAAACACGAGAAGATAAATGTGGTAAGAACTATAGAAGATAAAATGTAGGAGGAGATAGAAAATGAATCCTTATTTTGCAATTATCATTGGTGTAATTGTTTCTACAATAATATATATTGCAAGTGGTTTTATAGATATATATTGGTTTAGCAAACATCGAAGAAGGGAAGAAGAAAGGCAAAACAAGAAACTTTTAATTAAATATGCTATTAATGAGCTCGAGCTAAATCATCAAAAAATTAATAATTTCGTTAATTTGTTAGCCAAAATTGATATTTGGGAAACCCAAAATAGATTACCTTTTAATTTGGGATTGGAAATTAAAGAAAAATATGAAATTTATACTCAAAATTATGAAAGTTTATTTTTTTCAAATATATCTTTCCCCGATGATTTAAAGGAAGAGTTATTTTATGTAAATAATAAGTTGCTTGAATATAAAAATGTCTTATATGTAGTAGGTTTATATGCAACTCAAAATGCAGTAGGGTTTGATAGAAGATTTTGGGAAAATACAAGAGATTTTAGAAGTAACACAGCTGTAAGATGGTTAATGGATTTAGACAGTATAAAGGAATTTATAAATAAACTTAAAAACTTGAAAATAGAGTAATTTAAAAATTAAATAATTCGCTTGCCAAAACCCGGCAAAAGGGATGGGAAACTAATATGGAAAGAGTATCATGTTGGATTATGTTCCTTAATTTTTTAAACAATAATCAAGGATTAATAATTCTTTTCGAGCTCATAATAGCCTTAGCAACATTAGGTATTTTTATTGGGATCTTTGTGGTGACAAGAAATTATGCTAATTCAACGAGAGATTTAGTTAAAGCAACGAGTATTTCTGTAAGAAAGGCAGAAGAATCTATAAGAATAACTAAAAATAAGGAAAAGGAGAGTAAAACAATTTTTTATTTAGAGAAATTAGATATTAAAAATTTAAATATAATAAAAGAAAAAAGGGAAAAATTACAAAATTATAAGGAGGATTTATTCATACATATTTCTTTTTTAGATACTATTAGTTTTTTATATATAAATAATAAGCTTTTAAAAAAAGTAATATATCCAAAATTGGCAATTTATGCTTATTCATTTTTTTTAGATTTTAGTTCTGAAATCTTTAATTTATTAACCACTTCAGGATTTTATGGCACTGATTTCAATTATTATGAAAATTTTATAAATTTTTTAATTTATATGTTTGAAAAGGAGAAGCTAAAATTAAAGGAATACGAAAGTAAAAATTCATTTGATGTTTTAATAAAAACTATAAAAAAAATAGAAAAAAGAATAAGAAAATAATAGTATTTAAATGATTAGCTTACCAAAAACTGGACAGAGGCGAGATTCAAGTAATTATTTTTAAGTGTTCAGACTTAATCTTTTTTATTTATAATTCGAAAAAAGAAATCTCTCAATGTCAGAAAGAGTACTATAAGCTCTTAACTGATAGCGTATATAAAAAATTATTGAAGCTATAGTATCACAAACTTTTTTATCGTACGTTGTTTTATAGATTTAAATTATTATAATGAAATCTTAAATAACATTTTTTCAGAGGAGAATATTGAATAGTACAGAGTTATTTAAGAAATCAAAAGATATTATTTCTTCAATAATTGAGGTTATTGAGAGAATTGACAAAATATATTCAAAAAGAACACCGTATAAAAGCCAAAAACAGGAACATATTAGAAATGGGTTAGTAAAGATTAGAGGAATATTTGTAACACTAAAAGGAGTTTTCCATAGGATTCTTTTTGAAACATACGAGTTACACTTAATCTCAACATTTCTTATTTTCTATAAGAATCTTTTTATAAATATTAATAATATATTTACACAATTTTCTCTTAGAACTCTGATTGATATTGGGATTGAAATTCCACAAATTTTTTTCAGTGACATTATAAAAAAGGAAGAAAAAGATAGATTCAAACTATCTCTCATGCTTATTGATTATGGAATAATGGCTTGGACCAACCCAAAACATAAAGAAGAATTTGAGAAGCTCTATAGTGAGGAATCCTCTCTGCTTAACGAAAATGAAAATGAAATTTTTAATAAAATGTTAATGAGTATAAAAGAAAATAATAAAAATAAATGTAATGAGTCAATTGAGGATGCCTTAAAATTAAACAGAAAACTTCAATTGAAATTATTTTTTAAAACAAAGACACCAGATTTTTTAAGTTTTCAAAAAATAGAAAACCTTTATTTTCATTTCTCCCATATTTTACATGGAGATTTGTATTCTATAGGTAGTATTTTTAAACAAAAAAATGATTCATTTCAACACAAATTAAGAGTTCATAGTATATTATTATTTACGGGGTGTAGCTTTATTTACCAATTTTTAAATCAAGATATACCGAAAGATCTAAAGGAAACAATAAATAAAAATATATCTGAATATAAAAAATTTGAACCTCAAATAAAAAAGTTTTGGCAAAATAACTTGAAATAGGATTAATTTTCTCGATATCTCTACATTACTCTTTTTGAATAGGTATAAGATTAGCTCTTTTTTAATAACACTTGAATTCCTTCATGACATATAAAATTATTCCCAGATATAATAATATCTAATGAAATACATTTGGAAATAAAGGAGTGTTTTATGAACAACATAATAATATTGAATATTGTAGGATTGTCTTTTAATTTTTTTGGAGGGATTATATTAGGATATACCCTTATCAGAAAGAATGAAGATATATTTTATGGAAGTCGTAATATTATAGACTATTCTATGTTCACAGATAAAGTTAAGGTCCAAAAAGTTAAAAATAAGTTCATAGCTTACTATAAGCAAAATGAAAAGGACTTTGAAAATTTTTATAAATCTTTAGGAGAAGAATTACAGAAAGATGATTATAAAGAATTTGATAAATTTCTAAACATATTTGAATATGTAAGTTCAAGAAAATCCCGTCTAAAAGGTATTTGGGGTATATCTTTATTAACTTTTGGTTTTCTATTACAAATAATTAGTGTACTTTTATCTCTATTAAAATAAGTT
>CAYLUO010000050.1:0-3452 GCA_964386885.1 uncultured archaeon | reverse complement strand
TTTTCTTTAAATCGTTTTCAAATATTTCTAGTTCTTTGGGTATTTTAATCTTTATTTTATCTTTTAATGTCAATCCTTTATCTTTTTTGGTTTTCCAGATTTTTGTATTGAAATTCATTAGTTTTTTGGTAATTTTATCTAGTTTATAGTCGTATTTTGGTTTTGGAAATATTTGGATATGAATACTATTTTTACTATACAATTCTGTCCAGATATAGTCTGTTATAAATGGGGTTATAGGTGCTGAAAGTTTCAAGGATTCTTTTAGAATAGTATGTAATGTAAACCATGCTGATTTTTGCTCTTCTTTTGTATATCCTTGTCCATATGCTCTTGTTTTTGAAATTTCAATATAATGAGAAGCAAATAAATTCCAAATAAATTCCCTTATAGCTGTTGATGATGTATAAAAATCAAAATCATCATATCCTTTTTTGCAAGTTTTTATTAATTTGTTTAATTCGGACAAGATCCATTTGTCTGTTTTAGTTAATTTAGCATTTTTAGGTTCTGGAAACATTGAGATATATCTTGAAATGTTCCATAATTTTGTTAAGAATTTAGATGCAGCCAATATTTTTTCTTCTGAGTATCTAAAATCTGATCCTAAAGATGCTTCTGATGCATTCCATATTCTAAATATATCTCCTCCATATTTTTCTAGAATTGGGATTGGATCAACAACATTCCCTTTAGATTTGCTCATTTTTTGTCCTTTTTCATCAACACCATAACCCATAATCCATGCATGCTCAAAAGCAGATTTTTTAGTTAATTGATAACATCTCAAAAGCGAATAATACAACCACGTTCTTATTATATCCTTTGCTTGTGCCCTTAAACTACATGGATATATTTTCTTGAAAATTTTCTCTCCTTTACTTTGGGCTATAAATAAAACAGAAATACTAGAATCCATCCATGTATCAAATGTTCTGTTATCTCCTATAAATCCTTTATCTGATTTACAGTGTGGACATTTCTTAAATGGTGGGTTTTGTTTCCATGGTTTATAATATTCTCCTGGCTCTGGTATACATGCTTTTCCACAGTTTTTACAATACCAGATAGGAATTTCTGTTCCATAATATCTTCTTCTTGAAATAGGCCAATCTATTGTAACAGAATCAATCCAATTTAAAAGGATTTGTCTATGTTTTTTAGGATGAAATTTGAGTCTTAAAGCAATTTTTCTTATATCATTCTTAAATTCTAATTGCTTTAGATAATATTCTTTCATTGGTATGAATTCAATAGGGTCCTTACTTCTATCACAAATAGGAGTTCTATGCATGATTTTTTCGGTTTTTTCTATCAAATTCTGATTATCCAAGTCTTTTATTATCTGCTCTTTTGCTTGTTTTATTGTCATGCCAGAATATTTTCCAGCATTTTTAGTCATTTTTCCTTCAGGATTTATTGCGATTATTTCTTGTAATTTCAAATCTCTGAATAATCTAACATCAGTATAATCGCCATAAGAACAAATCATTACTAGGCCTGTTCCAAATTCTTTTTTTGCATAAGGATTTGCCATTATTGGAATCTCTCTATTATATATAGGAATTATTGCATGTTTTTCTTTGAGATTTTTATATCTAGTATCTTTTGGATTAAAAAGAATAGCCTGACAAGAACATAACAATTCAGGACGAGTTGTTGCTATTATTATGTCTTTGTTGTCCTCTTTTATCTTGAATTTAATATATGTCAGTTCTGTTGGTAATTCCTTATATTCTATATCAGCATCAGCTATTGTTGTTCCACAGGTTAAGCAGTAATTATTAGGTCTTGTATCTTCGTAAATAAGATCTTTATTCCATAATTCTATAAATGTTGATTGGGTTAGTTTTCTATATTCTTCTGAATCTGTTCTATATTTGTTTTTAAAATCTCCTGATAAGCCCATTGATTTCATAATTTCTATCATTTCTGCTTCTAGATCGTCTAATGCGTGTTTGCAATATTCAATAAACTTTTCTCTTGGAATGTCATGCATATTTATTTTATATTTTTTTTCTGTATAGATTTCAACAGGAATGCCATTTCTATCTATACCAATTGGAAAGAAAACATCAAATCCCTGCATTCTAGCAGTTCTAGCAATCATATCTATTTGTGAATAATGAGCAGCAGCACCTATATGCCATGGTCTTCCAGAAGGATATGGTGGTGGAGTATCTATACTAAAGATTTTGTTAGAATTAGAATTAAATCTAAATATTCTCTCTTTTTCCCATTTTTTCCAGATAGATTTCTCTAGGTCTGGCTTCCATCTTTTCTCTTTGATCTTTGGCTTAAATTGCATAGTATTCATTCAGTTTTTATGTTTAAAATAATATTTAAAAGAACTTTTCTAGACCTGGTTTTAATTTTTCAGTATCTATATTTACTATTTCTTTATTTACTGGTAATGCAACATTAAAGACTGGTGTTGTATTTACCCAAGCTTCTTTAAGTCCGTTATGTGAATGTCCGCATATAACTAAATCTGTCTTTGTTTTTATTATCACATCTTCATATGCTTTTGATCCCATTTGAGGATAGAATTTTTCTTTTTCTCCTTTCAAAATCTTATAAGTAGGAACATAATGTATAACAAGTATTTTATAATCACATTTCAGGTTTTCTAATAGTTCTGACACTTTTTGGACTCGCTGTTTATAGATATCATATATATTAGGGATATTATTTCGCTGCCAAAATGTTGGTCTATCTAAAGACCCTATAGAACCAACTATACCTATTTTTTTACCTTTTATTTCTAATATAATACTTTCGTCATCAAGAAAAGTTATGTCTGAAAATTGATTTTCCAATATCATTCTTATTTGAGAATATTCATTATTACCATAAATTGCAATTATAGGACAATTTATTTTGCCAAAAAGAACATTATAGACTTTTTGAAATTCCTTTGTGTCTCCTCTGTCTATTACATCACCAGCTAATATAAACAGATCAGGGCTTTCATTATAATTATTCATTGCTTTCACAAATGAATCAAAATATAGTGGTGAATGAATATCTCCTATTGCTGAAATTAACATAAAAAGACACCTTTCTATTATTGATTAGTGAATATACTTTTTAAATATGTGGACCCACTGGGAATTGAACCCAGAGTCCCTACCTTGCGAAGGTAGTGTCTTACCATTCGACTATAGGCCCATAAAATCATTTATTTTTAAACGAATAAAACTTATAAATACAAAGATATCTTTAATTTAAAAGATGGGCTGGTAGCTTAGTCTGGTTAGAGCACTCGGCTGATAAAGTAATTTCAGAAACCGAGAGGTCACCGGTTCAAATCCGGTTCAGCCCACTCAGGAGGCTAGAAAATGGTAGAATATGAGATAATAAAATCAGAAGAAATGAAATTCGGAAACAACAATTTTATAGAAGTAGCAAGAAAAAAAGCAAAATCTGAAACCGGAGAAAGAGAATTTATC
>CAYLUO010000049.1:0-3491 GCA_964386885.1 uncultured archaeon | reverse complement strand
GGATATTTTTCAAGAAAAATAGAAGATCAAGGAACAGATTTAAGATTATTATATAATGCTCTAAAATCCACACATTTCAAAATTTTAAATATCTCTTGGAATAACATAATACAAGGATATAGAAAAGAATATAAACATGCAGAAAAAGTTTTAAAAAAGGTGAAAGAAATTGAAAGTCGTACTAGATATGCTAAAAAATAAAGATAGATTTGTAAAAACAGAAGGATATTGTATTTTAGCCCTTATAGTCGGAGCTTTAGTTTTATCAGGAGGAATAGGTTTAAGTATTTTAAATCCAAAAGGAATTTCTGCAATATTAGCTATGCTAGGCAGTGTTTTATCTTTTGTAGCTGTTGTTGCATTGATATTCGTATGGTTGATCAAAGAATTCAAAGGTGAATAAGTGGCAAGAATTCATGCAAGAAGAAAAGGTAAATCTGGGAGTACAAAACCAAGTATGAAAACTCCTCAGAAATGGATTAGATATAAAAAGAATGAAGTTGAAAAAATAATAATTAAATTAGCTAAAGAAGGAAAATCTAGTTCTGAAATTGGTCTTACATTAAGAGACCAATTTGGAGTTCCACTAACAAAACTTGTCACAGGAGAAAAAATATCACAAATTATGAAAAAAAATAATTTATATCCTAAAATTCCTGAAGATTTATTCAATTTATTAAAACAATCTGTTAATTTGAGGAATCATTTACAAAAAAACAAAAAAGACAATACATCAAAAAGAGGATTAGAACTTTTGGAATCAAAAATAAGAAGATTAGGGAAATATTATGTTAAAAATAAAGTTCTTTCAGAAGATTGGAAGTATGATCCAGAAAAAGCAAAATTGTTAGTACAAGAAAAGTGATGATATGGCAAAAAGACTAAAAGGAAAAGAATGGTATGAAATTGTTTCACCAAAGTTATTTGACAATAAAGTAATAGGAGAAACATTAGCTGGTGATCCAAAAACATTAATTGGCAGAAAAATAGAAAGTCCGCTTATAAATTTGATAGATGATTTAAGTAAATATTATTATAAAGTATTTTTCAAAATAAAAGAAGTCAAAGAAAATAAAGTATATACAGAGTTCGATTCTTTGGAATGTTTAAGAGATTATATAATGAGAATAGTCAGACAAAGAATTGAAAGAGTTGATATAATCCAAGATTTGGAAACAAAAGATAAAATCAAGGTCAGAGTAAAAACAATAACAATTGTAAACAGAAGAGTTAGTAAAAATCTTGAAAAATCAATATCAGAATTCATAAAAAAAGAAATAGAAAAAGAAGTTAGTTCTAATAATCTAGATGACTTTGTCAAACAAATAATTGAAGATAAAATCAAAAATAATATTCTGAAAAAAGGAAGCAAGATTTATCCTTTAAGAGAATTTGAAGTAAGGAAATTAGTTAGATTAAATAAATAAACTCATTATTCTTTCGATTCCTATCAGATTTATAAGAAGCAATCCATATACGAAAAATGTTAAACCAAGAATCAATGGTTTTGAATGTTTTTTACAATATTTTTCAAATAATGAATGCCACATAATTCCACCGTCAAAAGGTAAAAACGGAAGTAAATTTATAATCGCAACATTTATATCTAAAAGTATTATCCAATATAATAATCTATTAGTCCAGTCAAAGGCACTTAAAGAAATAGATGGCTGACCAAGAAAACTCAATTTATCTGTATATCCCAATTTTGTAGAAACATTTTCGATTCCTATAAATGCAAGTGATTCATTTTGAGGATGAGCTATAGTATTAAATTCATATTCTGCTTCTGTTGTAACAATATTTATTCTATCTCCAGGATCCAGATAAAGTAACACAGCACTAAAATCATAATAATTTTTAATTTCATTATTATTAACCTCTATTATAGTTCCACTTATTCCAGCTTCTTTGGCTGGTGTATCATCTATAAGTCCTTCAAAGTCAATTCCTTCTGTTTTGTAGATTTTTGATCCAATATAATTATAAGACAAAAGTAATGCACCTAAAATAAAGAATAAAATTATATTTGCTATACTACCAACAGATGCAATTTTCATTCTTTTAACTGGTTTGGCTTTTTGGAATTGTTTTTCATCTGGTTCTACAAATGCACCAGGAAATATAAAAAACCATATAAGGCCAAGAGATTTTATTTTGATTTTTTCAGCTGCCATTAAAAGTCCATGACTTAATTCATGTGGAGTTATTATAACGAAAATACTTATTATCCAAAACCAGAATGGAACACAAAATGCATGTGTGCATAATCCTTTTATAGGAACTGCTGGAACTACAAGTTTTGCTGAAGCCCCAATTTCAGGTTCTATAATCATCATTTGAGTCATTTTCAATAATAAAAATACACCACCAATAGAAACAGCAAATGCAATAAAAACTGAGACAATACCAAATATTTTAAAGAATTTTTTATGTTTTTTTGCAATTTTATTTATAGTTTTTTTTCCTTTTTTTGTTCTTCTGTAAATCACACCTTTGTGAAATTCTATTTTTTTTCTGTCAAAATATAATATTGCAACCGATATAACGAAAAATCCTATTATAGATATAGTTTCCAGATTCATTTTAACACTTTACAAAATACTTATTTTTATAACTACTAATTATTAAAAGATATTAAAAGGTTTGTAAATATGGTAATAGAATATATAAAAAAGGCATGGGATACGTATAAGAAGAACGCAACAAGTTTTATAGTGGCCAAAATAGTAGCAGCAGTAATAGTTAGTGTTATAGCATTGATTGGACTAGGAGTAATGTTTTCTTCTGCTGGATTGCTTGAAATGATTGAGTTGTATGCAGAGGGAAATGTAGAACAAATCGGAGAAATAATGCAAAATCCTTTAGGACCACTTTCAGCAATTGTCGGTCTAGGCGGAGGATTAATATTCTTATTAGTAGCAGGGGTAGCAGCAGTATTCCTTAAAATCGGAATATTTGGAATGGCAGCAGAATCTTTGAGAGGAAAAACAAAAGTAGAAACAATGTTCAAAGTAGCAAAACAAAAAGGAATAACAGCATTAGTAGCAGGTGTACTTGTAGGTATAGTAATGCTCATTTTATTAATGGTAATGGGCGGACTATCAGCAGCATTGCCATTAGTAGGAGCTATAATAGGAGCTATAATATTAATAGGAATAGGAATATTATTTTCATTGGTATTTCCAGCATTAGCAACAGATAAGATAGGTGCATTAACATCAATACAAAGAAGCATAAAAATAGCAAGGAAAAATTATTTCGAATTACTAGGATTATTCATAATATACGGAATAATAATACTTTTAATTTCGTGGATACCAGTAATAGGAGCATTAGTTACTGCATTAATAATAGGACCAATGTTGACAATAAGTCTTGTGTTCTTTTATAGAAAGAAAAAATAGATCTTTTTTCTTTTTTTATTTTTAGATTTTTCTAAAGTTATTTAGATTCTTCAATAATTTCAGATTGTTCAGGATACCATGGTG
>CAYLUO010000048.1:0-3526 GCA_964386885.1 uncultured archaeon | reverse complement strand
TCTCGGAAGTTTAAGTATAATTTTGATATTCATAGTTTTTTTCTTTCTTTTCAAAAGAATAGATGGTGCATTGTTTGCATCTCTAATATATGCTCTTAACCCTCTAGATATTTATATATCATCAACAGGTGCTGTGAGAACTTCTGCAATTTTTTTCGGTTTACTTTCCATATTATTTTTTCTAATCGCTTTGAAAAATAAAAAATATTTATCTTGGATCTTAGCAGGTGTAACATTTTCACTTTCAATATATTTTAAAATAGAAATGATTCTATTAATAATACCTTTTATTTTTCTTTTAATAATAAAAAGAAAAAATATAAAACTAAAACAATTAATTTTATTTTTCGGATCTTTTATTATTCATCAAATATTTGCAATAAGTTGGTTACTAAATCATAGTTTAGGTATGACAGGTGGATCACAAGGAACATTAAAATTATTATACATAAAAGCTATGATACCTATTTTATCTAAATCATTATTTTCTACAATAACAAAAAAAGGAATTTATATGTTCAATCCTTTCATATCTTTTATATTTTTATCAGCTATTGTTTATTTTCTATTCAGATTTAGAAAAATAAAAAATAAAGAAAATTTTATTTTCGTTTTGATCTGGTTTATTATATTTTTCATAGGTATAAGTTCTTTTTATCAATGCCCAGGATTTCCAAATGTTCAATGTCAAGAATATAGAAGATATAGTCAATTACTCATACCATCTTATTCAATTATAGCAGGATTTGGTTTATGCTTATTCAATATTAAAAAATATAATAAATTCCTAAAACTATCTTTCATTTTATTGGTTTCATTACCTTTTCTCACATTAAGTCCAACATTATTTAAAGATAACAGAACAAATGAAAATCTTGTTAATGATTTTTATAATATATCAAATGAATTACCAGATTCACTTGTAATTACATCAAGTGCCCAATTCTTTAATTTCGATTTCGTACAAAAGAAAAATTTCACGATAGTATCTTGCAATGACAATAATTTAGATGAATATTTAAATTATACTAAATTATTTATAGATAAAATAAAATCATCAGATAAAGACAGAATATTTTTTATTGATATAGGATATTGTAAAAAACTTTATAATTTCATTGATGAAAAAAATATAAACATGACTCTTATAGATAATTATGATTGCTGTTATTATGAAATAAATGAGCCTGAGGAATTTAAAAGAATTATAGTTGATTTTGATCCAAAAAAGTATTAAATGTTTTTTAATCAACTAAATATTAAAGGTGAATATTTTATGTTAAAAAGTTTATTTCTTCCTTTAGGATATTCTTGTAATAATAATTGTATACATTGCTTTTTACCATTTCAAGATAGTCCATATAATAAGGATATAGAACAAATAAAAAAAGAATTATTAAAAGCATCAAAAATAGGTGTAAATAGAGTTTCTTTGACGGGCGGAGAACCAACTATAAGAAAGGATATTTTTGAAATAATTAATTTATGTAAAAAATTTAATTTTGATATAATACAAATTCAAACAAATGGCAGAATGCTTTCTTACGAAACTTTTTGTAAGAAAATTATAGAATCAGGAGTAAATGATTTTTGCATATCTATTCATGGACATACACCAGAAATAAATGATGCTATAACACAGGTCAAAGGGAGTTTTAATGAAACCATAAAAGGAATTGATAATCTAATGAAAAATGTTTCTGATGATTTCAAGGAAAAAAATATTTTGGCAAATATTGTTATTTCAGAATACAACTATAAGTTTCTCCCAAATATAGTAGAGTTTCTCCATGAAAAAGGATTTAATATAATAGAATTGGAATATCCAAGAATCATGGGTAATGCAGAAAGATTTGTGGATAAAATACCTAGTAGATCAGAAGCCGCGAAATACATAAGAAAAGCATCAGAAAAAGCAGATGAAATAGGAATAAATGTTCTTTTTGTGGATGATTTTCCTGTTTGTTTATCTGATGGATTTTATAAAAATAATGCATATGTAAGAGAAAACCCCCAACAAGAATTAAATATGTGTGAAGATGGAAAAATAGTAGATACAGAAAAAACAAATAAAATCCATATAAATAAATGTAAAGAATGTATTTTGAAAAAAATATGTCCAGGAGATTGGTCTGAATATCCTAAATTCTTTGGTTCAAAAGAATACAAACCTATAGATAAGGCATCTTTCGAAAAAAATATCAAAAAATTTATGAGGAAATGACATGGTTAGAAAAATAGAGATTGTTGTAGGTTTCAAATGTAATAACAATTGTAAATTCTGTTCTATTGGTGAAAGAGATTTTAATAAAACAACAAAACAAATAAAAAAAGATATAGATAGAGCTATTTTAGAAAAACCAAAGGAAATAAATTTTACAGGCGGAGAACCTACAATAAGAAAAGATATTCTTGAACTGATAGAATATACAAAAGGAAAAGTTGATGATATAAGGGTTACTACAAATGGAAGAATGTTTTCTTACAAGAAATTTACTGAAAAAGCTGTTTCTTATGGATTAACAGGTGCAATATTTTCTATTCATGGACACAAACCAGAATTGCATGATTATTTAACAAGTGTAAAAGGGTCATTTAATCAGGCTATTTCTGGATTAAAAAATCTTTCAGATCTTGTTGATAATATAAGTATAAATGTTGTTATAACATCTAAAAATTATAAAGCATTGCCTGAGATCACAAAATTTTTAATAGACAGATTTAGTATACGTTCATTCTGTTTTATATATCCAACTATTGATGGTAATTTGAAAAAAAATATGTTTTTATTAGCATCTTATGAAGATACAGTTTCTTATGTTGAAAAAGCAATGGAAATAGCATCTAAGAGAAATGTTGTCTCATGGCCTTTGAATATACCTCCATGCTTTTTGAAAAAACAAATTTATCAAATGGAATTAAGTACAAAAATGTATTGGCCAGATCTTGATACAGATCTTGATGAGAAAATAAAAGAAAATAAAGTCAAATTAGATGAATGTAAAAAATGTAAATTATTTAATACATGTTCAGGTATACCAGAAGATTATCTTAAAGTTAAAAAAATAGTAAAATTAAATCCAATTAAATCGTGATGATTTTGAAAAATGAAAGAAAATATATATATATTATTTTATTAATAACAGTTGTTATTACTGCTTTTTTTCAATTTAAAGATAAAACAGAACAAACTTCTATACCTGTATTAAATGAATCATGTATGCTTGAATATGGAAAATCCGAGTGTATTGATGGAAAAATCTATACACCATTTTATAATCCAAACAACGTTTCTATTAACACAGTGAAACTATTTATTCCAAAATCAAATGGTGTTGATATTTATAATGTTATGGAGCCATTGAAATCAGAAGAATCAGAGGCATTGACAACAGCAGACTGTTCTAATATAGAAAATTTTTCAAATAGATTGTCGATGAATTTGATTATTATCACTTCCTGCTTCTTATCCTCTATTCTCTATCGACTTCATACTTTTTTTCTTTAGCTTTCTTGATATCTTGTT
>CAYLUO010000047.1:0-3531 GCA_964386885.1 uncultured archaeon | reverse complement strand
CAATTTGGTTTATAAGCAAAATAAAATTTACCAGTAGAATCTGTTGTATACCTGCTAGTACTCCATTCTCCAGAACCATATGTTAATTGATCGCATGGATCTTCTATGTATATAGAGACACTTGGTACATATATTGAAACATTATTTGAATCATATTCTTTTTTGTAATAAACATAACCAGATACATATATTGTCTCATTTACTACCATTTCATCAGAGAAAGTTAATTGAAATTGATTGTCATATTCATCTGTTATATTTAATTCTCTTATCCATAATTTTAAAGATCTATTCCCTTCTAAATCATCTGTGTCATTCACCCATATAAAAATCGTACAATTTTCACCAATATGACAGCCACTAGGTAATAGATCTTCTACATCTAAACTACATTCAAAATTATATCCGGTTGCATCTAAATTACCACAATATTGTTCAGTCGCTTTTGTAGCACCCAAAGTAACATTACCATCTGTAACTTGAGTTGTTCTGACATTACTTTCATTTCTATAGTAAGCATATCCTCGTATGCTTATATTACCATCAAAATCAACATTTGGAGGGTCATCATTATCAGTATCTTGCCAACTACCTTCATTGGTTTTTATTTGTACTTTATATGTTGTTTCACTAGATCCTGGTACTTCTATAGTATTAGCAGCAAATGCAATATTTACAATAAATAAAAAAAATATGACCGGAACTATAATAGATAAAAAGTTTTTCATAAATAATAATTCTTTTTATGCTATATAATTTTTTTATGGAGTCAATCTATTCCTGTCTCTTGGGAACATACAGCATTCCCTAATATTATCTAAACCCAACATACTCATTGTTATTCTTTCCAAACCAATAGACCAACCAGCATGAGGCGCAGTCCCATATCTAAAGCAATTTATATAATATTCAAAATCTTTTGGTTTTAATCCAAATTCTTTTATTTGTGTTTTTAACAGCTCAGGAATATGTATTCTCTGTGTTCCAGATGCTATTTCTATTCCATTATAGATTAAATCAAATGCATGACAAATTTTATTATTATTTTCATATGGTATTGTATAGAAATTTTTAGCTTTGGTTGGCCAATCTTTTAAGAAAAATATATCACCAAATATTTTTCCTAATTTAGCTTCTTGTAATTTAGAAAAATCATCTCCCCATTCTATTTGTTCTTTTTCTTTTTTTAATGTTTTTATAGCATCATCATATTTTACTCTCTTAAATGGTAGTTTTGGAATTTTTATTGTTTTATTTAACAATTTCAATTCTTTTTTACAGTTCTTGTTAACTGACTTCAAGATATAGATAATAACTTGCTCTAGTATTTTCATTACATCTTCTTCTGATTTTACAAATGCAACCTCAATATCCATTTGTCTTATTTCGTTTAAATGAGTTGGTTTATTGAATTTTTCAGCTCTCCAAATAGGAACTATAGTAAATACTTTTCCTAGTGATAATGCTCCCATTTGTTTATATAGCTGTGGACTTTGTGCCAAATAAGCATCTTTTTCAAAATAAGATATTTTAAATAATTCAGCTCCACCTTCACTTGCTGATGCTATAATACTAGGAGTTTGTATTTCAAAAAAATTATTTTTTATAAGATATTCTCTAAAAACTCTTATAATTTCATTTTGAATCCTGAATATAGTGATATTTTTTTCGTTTCTTAGATCTAGAAATCTCCAATCCAATCTTGTATCAAGTTCTGCATGTACTTTTCCACTTGGATCTAATGGCAATGGTGTTTTTGCTAAGCCAAGAATCTCTAATTTTTTTGGAATTATTTCTTTTCCTATTTTGGCTTGTGTGTTTTTATTTAATTCTCCGATTACTGATATACAAGATTGACGTGTTATTTTTTCAGAAGTTTTGAATATATCTTTAGGAACTTTTTCTTTATGAATAGTTACTTGATATTTACCTTCTGGTGTATGAACTATAAGGAACTTTAATTTTCCTATATCTCTTATTTCTTCAACCCATCCATTAATTTGCATAATATTCATTTTATTATTGCAGATTTATTAATTTTCTTTTATGCCCTGACCCGGATTTGAACCGGGGACCTTCACCTTAGGAGGGTGTTATTCTATCCAAACTGAACTATCAGGGCTATATATTTTAATTACTATAAAAGATTTATGAATATAAAAAATAACAAAGATTCCTTTTTATTTGAAGCTAAAGTAAGATCAAATTCTCCCAAATTCAAAATAGATTTAAATAAAAAAATTATATATTGTAAAGCCCCTGCTAAGGAAAATAAAGCAAATCTAGAAATCATAAAAAATCTGGAAAAATTCTTTAACACAAAAGTGCAAATAATAACAGGATTAAAGCAAAAACACAAAAAAATTCTAATCCATAACATAACAAAAGAAAAATTTGAAAAGATGATTAGATGCCAATAAAAGATTTAATGGAAGACGTAATTGAAATCTTAAAAGACACTTATTATGGAGATGTAAGATTTGAAAGAGGAGCTGGAACTGCAGTAGGAAAAAATAAAAGTGAAGAAAATATATCTTCGGCATCTTCTAATGGTTTATGCATACGTGTATTTTCTGGCAATAAATGGTATTATTTAGGATTTGACAGAATGGACAAGAAAAGAATTCTTTTTCAAACAGAAAAATTAGTAAAAAAAGTTGGAAATAAAAAATCTAATTTATATTTACAAAAATCATGGAGATTAAATAAAACAATAAAAGTAAAACAAGATCCAGAAGATATTCCAATAGAAGAAAAATTAAAAAATGTAAGAGAAATTTCCAAACAAATAATGAAAAATAAACAAATAGTTAATTCTGGTGTAGGAATTGCACATTCAAGAAATGAAACTATTTTTATGAACACAGAGGGATCTGTTCTTAAACAAGTTCTACCATTTTTCAGATTTGTAATGGCAGTAACTGCTAAACAAGCAAGAAGAGTAGAAGATGATTATTTTGTAATTGCTAAACAAGGTGGTTATGAATTATTCTCATCTTTAGATATTAACAAAAAAATAGATATGGTAGTTAATAGTGCAAAAAAAATGCTAACTTCAAAAACATTAAAAGGGGGGAGATATGATATAGTTGTTGATCCTGATGTTACTGGTGTTATTGCTCATGAATCATTTGGACATGGATTAGAAGCCGACCAAGTAATAAGAAATAGGTCATATCTGGCAAATCTAAAAGAAAAAAAAATTATTTCTGAATTGGTATCAATTCATGACAATGGTTCTTTGGAAAACCAGAGAGGATTTTTATTTTTTGATGATGAAGGAATAAAACCACAAGATACAGTCTTAGTAAAAGATGGTATTCTGAAAAGTTTTATGCATGATAGAGAATCAGCAGCATTTATGAATGTAAAAGCAACAGGAAATGCAAAGGCACAAGATTTTTCAAGAAAAGTTTATGTCAGAATGACTAATACATATATTGATAAAGGAGATTGGAAAGTTAATGAATTAATTAAAGATACAAAAAAAGGATTTTATCTTGTTAAATGTCTGACAGGAATGGAAGATCC
>CAYLUO010000046.1:0-3604 GCA_964386885.1 uncultured archaeon | reverse complement strand
TTCTATTAGCTCTTATTATATGGTTTCTTGCTGAAGCAACTGTTGTATCTGTTACTAAAATCTCTGCATTTTATGGAATTTCTCAGCTTGTAATTGGTGTAGTTATTTTAGCAGTTGGGACATCTCTACCAGAACTTGGAATAACACTAGTAGGTGTTATCAAAAGAAATTATGAATTTGTATTTGTAGATTTAGTTGGTAGTAATGCATTTGACATTGCGATTTGTCTTGGTATTGCATCACTTATAATACCTATTGCAATTATACCAGAAGTAATATATTTTCACATACCATTTTTGATTTTTGTAAATGTTTTGGTACTACTTTTAGTTGCTAGAAGTATTATTACAAGAAGATCTGGAGCTATTTTACTTCTTGTTTATGCATCTTATATTGCATTGACTTTTATTGGATTTGATAAAATTTCAAATATTTTTAGTGTAATTAGTTCATTTATATAAATAAAAGATATTATATTAAAACTATGGCCGAAGTGGCGTAGCCTGGTTAGCGTAGGGGCTTGTGGAGCCCTTGGCCCGAGTTCAAATCTCGGCTTCGGCCCATTCTAACATAAATCTTTTTCTTGCTATTATTGAAATATGAAGGAAAAAAATTCAAAAATTTCTAATTTTGTTATTGAAATTGAAAAAATTTTAAGTGAGTATGGTATAGGTCCAATTAATATAAATTATACAGAGAATAATGAAATAAATTATTCGTATTTTAAAATACAGAAAAAAATAACTGGAAGTTATTATGTTCCAAAAAAAGGAACAAAAAAATATGAAGTATATGACACATTATTCACAATTGGAATAAGAAATGATTCAATAATTTTTTCTGATGAGTGTAAAATTTTTAATCACAAAGATGAATATTGTGGAAAACATTCTTATACCCTTTTCTTGAAAATATACAAATTAGTAGAATCTAAATTCAAAAAAGAAGAACAAAAACTACCAAGACATCTAAAGAGACCCTTAGATAAATTGAATAATCTAGATGAAACAATAACATTGGCAAATTCTATCACTACTCCTGAATAATTTCACTTCTATTTTATACAAATCTATTTTTAAACTAAATGCAAAATTTATCTTTAACAAGATATATTGTATATTTTGATACAATATAACACAATATGTTGTGTATATATGAAATGTCCATATTGTTCAAGCACTGAAACTAGAGTTTTAGATAAAAGAGAGACTGGAGATCAAGCAATAACAAGAAGAAGAAGAGAATGCCTAAAATGCAAAAAAAGATTTACAACATATGAAAGAATAGAAATGCCAGATATTATGATAATAAAAAAAGACAATAGAAGAGAATCTTTTAACAGAGAAAAATTAAAAACAGGAATAATAAAGGCATGTTCTAAAAGGCCAATAAGTATGGATAAAATAGAAGATATGGTTGATGATATTGAAAGAAAATTGAGGAAATATAGAAAAAATGAAATAAAAAGCTCTGTAATAGGCGAAATGGTTATAAGAAAATTAAAATCATTAGATAAAGTCGCATATATTCGTTTTGCGTCTGTTTATAGAGATTTTGCTGATATAGGGTCATTTGAAAAAGAACTGAATAGTTTAAAAGGAGGTAAATAATATGATTACTAAAATTAGAAAACGAAATGGTAGAGTAGTTAAATTTGATCAAGAAAAAATTACAAATGCAATATGGAATGCTGCACAGGCAATTGGTGGAACAGACATAGAATTATCTGAAAAATTATCAAACGAAGTAGTGAAACTACTCAATGAAAAATATGATGGCAAAAATCCAACTGTTGAAAATATACAAGACATAGTAGAAAAAGTTCTTGTTGAAAATGGTCATTACAAAACTGCTAAATCTTATATTCTATACAGGGAAGAACATAAAAAATTAAGAGATGTTAAATCGCTTCTTCTGAATGTTAGTGATGTTGTTGATAATTATATGAAACAAGTAGACTGGAGATCAAAAGAAAACGCAAATATAGGTTATTCTTATTCTGGTATGCTATGGCATGGTGTAGGAACTATAATGGCATATTATGCATTAAATTCTGTATATCCAAAAGAAATTGCTACACCTCATACAGAAGGGGATTATCATTTGCATGATCTAAGTATGAGTTTATCAGGATATTGTGCTGGATGGTCTATTAACCAGATATTGGTAGAAGGATTTAATGGAGTACGCGGTAGAATTGAATCTGGTCCTGCAAAACATTTGAGAAGTGCCTTAGGACAATTAGTAAACTTTATCGGTACATTACAAAATGAATGGGCTGGTGCTCAGGCATTATCGTCATTTGATACATATCTTGCGCCATTCATTAGACATGATAATTTAGATTATAAGACTGTAAAACAGGCAATTCAAGAATATGTATTTGGTATGAATACAACATCAAGATGGGGTGGCCAATGTCCATTTTCAAATATAACTTTGGATTGGACAGTACCAGAAGATATCAAAGATAATAAAGTTATTATAGGAGGTAAACTTCAGAATACAACATATGCTGATTATCAAAACGAAATGGATGTAATAAATAAGGCATTTATAGAGGTTATGACTGAAGGAGATATGAATGGAAGAGTATTCACATGGCCAATACCTACTTACAATATCACAAGAGATTTTGATTGGAATTCAGAAAATAGTCAAAAACTTTTTGAGATGACATCAAAATTTGGTATTCCATATTTTCAGAATTTTATTAATAGTGACCTAAAACCATCTGATGTAAGATCAATGTGTTGTAGATTGCAATTGAATCTAAAAGAATTAAGACATAAAACTGGTGGATTATTTGGCTTTGGCGAATCAACTGGAAGTATAGGAGTTGTGACTATAAATCTACCAAGAATAGGGCATTTGGCAAAAGACGAAACAGACTTTTTAGAAAGATTAGAAAGATTAATGTATTTGGCAAAAAATTCTTTAGAATTAAAAAGAAAAGTTGTCACAAGAAACTTTAATATAGGTTTGTTACCATTTTCAAAAAGATATCTAGGAAATTTAGATCATCATTTCTCAACTATAGGATTAGTTGGAATGAATGAAGCATGTTTAAATTTCTTGGGAAAAGATATAACAACAAAAGAAGGAAAAGCATTTGCAGAAAAAGTTCTAGACTTTATGAGAGAAAAAATAATTGGATATCAGGAAGAGACAGGACATATATATAATTTAGAAGCAACACCAGCAGAAGGAACTTCATATAGATTAGCAAGACTAGATAAGAAAAAATATCCAAAAATAATAACACAAGGTGAAGATGTTCCATACTATACAAATTCAAGTCAATTACCTGTTGGTTCTACTAATGATGTATTTGAAGCATTAAAACAACAAGAGCCACTACAAAGAAAATATACTGGTGGAACTGTATTTCATACGTTTCTTGGAGAAAGTCTAGGAAGCAATAAAATAACATCAAAATTGGTAAAGAAAATAGCATACAATTTCAGAATACCATATTATACTATATCTCCAACATTTTCATTCTGTCAAGATCATGGATATATAAAAGGAGAACATTTCAAATGTCCTACATGTGGTAAACCAACAGAAGTATATTCAAGAGTTGTAGGTTATATAAGACCAG
>CAYLUO010000045.1:0-3633 GCA_964386885.1 uncultured archaeon | reverse complement strand
TCAAAAATAGGTTCCTCTGCTTGTATTTCTACTACAACAGGAATTATTTTTTCTGTTGTTCCGCTTGAGATTATTATTTTTCCTGTAGATATTGCTTCTCTATATTCATATGGGGTAAAGAAGTTAAGTTGGATTGTTTGAGTTTCTTTTTCATCAATAAATACTGAATATTTGCTTGTACCTCCTGGGAAAAGTAAGACCTCTTCAAGATTTTCACTATTAATACCAACTGCTATTTTTTCATTTAGGTTATTAGTTATTTTCAAGAATTTAGTTTTAGTTGATTCCGGATATTCTATATAAAATACAACTTTTAATTCTTCTTTATCAACTTCAAATATATCTTTAGGTGAAATTATCCTTTCAACAATAGCTGAAATTCCACCTCCTCCACCACCTCCGCCTCCTCCTTCGGTGGTAGTGGTTGCTTGTTCTACCCAAGTTATATTATCATATATAGTTTCAGGTGTTCTAACAGTTGATATTGCATCTGATGCTGTAACATAATAATTTGCTGTTCGGGCAGAAGCTGAAGTTAATGTTGTTTCCCAAATTGTATTTGTATCTGGTGTTGTATTTGTCATATCTTTGCTAAACCAATCTGTTTCATTATAAGAATAATAGAATTTTACTGTTAGTTCATCAGGTGTATTATCTTGGTCAGTTACATTAACAGTAAATGTTACAATGTCTCCTATTTCAGGAGTTGGATTATCCCTGTGTATATATGATCCTGTATCTGATATATTTACAAATTGTGGTGGATATTGATTAACAACTTCAAAGGTTGTAGTATTACTATAATCTTGATTATAATTTGAACAATTTACTTGTATAGTATGGTCACCAGCAACAGCTTCTGCTATATATGTCGCAGGAACATAATGTCCTGAAGTGGCTTGCATATAAGCTGCGTTATTATTTACATATGTTGTAGCAGTATCATTAGGATAAAAAATACTTGCATTACAATCTGCATCAACATTAAATGAATATGAATTATCATCAGTTACATAAAGATTTATAGTGACTGTTTCTCCTATAGAATATATTGCTTTATCTGTTTCTATAGTAACATGAAATGGATAAGTTGGGCCAGGATTAATAGTCATTGTTTCATTATCTTCAGTAAGAAATAAAGTTTCTGTCACATTTATCGTATGATCACCAGTAGCACTGTCAGAAGAATTTACTGTCCAAGTCGTTATCCATATACGATCATTACTACTGTTCATAGGAATGTTAGTATGATCTTGATCATTATTTAGAAGTGCAAAATTAGAAGGTAATTCTATACTTGCCTTAAAATCTCCTGCTGAATGATCTTCATATGTTTCTATAGTTGCTTCAGCCCAAAATTCTTGATTTTGAAATATTTCATAACATTGTAATTCAAAATTTGTTATTCCAAGACCAAATCTAAAAAGAGTATCAGTTTCACCATAATTTTGCGAATTCTGTGCATTTATAATAAAAACACTAATTGAAAAGAACAAAATTATAGTTAACACTAATTGAATGACTTTTTTTCTCATCAACTATATTTTAGATTTACCCTATAAAAAATTTCTAAGAAAAAGATCTATACAACGTTTACAAAAATCTGGTACATTGGTCTGCCAATTCCACCCATACTTACTGATGTATTTTTCAACCGATATTTTCTAATCCATTCATTCTCCATCTCTTTTGGTGGATCTACAGGAGTTATTCCTATTAAATATTTTCCAGGTGGAGTATTTTCTTTAACATGAACATCTAATTTTACTTTCTTTACCCATTCTGGACCAAATAATGGATAGGTTGCATCTAAAAGAATTATATTTGGTGTTATTTCTACATCAAAATAATCTTTTACTTTAGAAGGATCTTGATCAACCACAAATAATCCCATTTCTGTTTGTCCGCTTGCAGGATATGTTGGTATTAATGACATACCTTGAAATTTAGCTATTCCCCAAGAACTATGCCAATATGTTGCCGCTACAAAATTCTGACCAGGTTCAATAGGATCAACTAGTAAATCTCCAGGATATGATCCATATCCTATAATACCAACAAAACCAGGGGTATAACCAGGTTTGAGTACGGCATATATAGGAACTCCTTGATCTTCCCAACTTGGATAAAATTCTGGCTGCAAATAATAGTTTTCATCTGGTATTTCATCTGAAAAATTTTCTGCAACTGGAAACTGATTTTTTTCAACCATTACATCTACTTCCCTGAAATCTCCTGGATAAGAAGGTAGTTCTCTAAATGTTATACTTTTATCAACACAGTCACCATTAACACAATAATCTGGTCTTAGAGATGATTTTGCTCTAATAACATCAATAGCACGTTGTGTTATGTTTGGCTTAGATATTAATAAAAAAACACAAACTGTCAAAAGTACTGAAGATATTATTATTCCGTTTTTCATCCATCTCCTGTCATATCTTGTTCTTTGCATAATTCAAAACCTACTAAGTAAATTTTGCTTGTTTACAAATTTATACTTTAAACTTTTTATTTACTATGCTGCTGCTGAGTGATGATACATTGTACCACTTGATTCTCCTGCTGATGCTGTTGCATCTACATATCCCCATAAAGTGCAGTTAAAGAAATCATCTGTTGCAAGAGATGTTGTTAATGACATTGCTGTATTTGCTGTTAAATTTCCTTCTACGGTTTTAGGTGATGTACAAGATCCACAACTACCATTTACACCGATATATACTCCTGTTGGTATAGTTGTTAAGTTTATAGTTAGTGCTATTGCTGAAGTACCAGTTGGATCATATAAGAAAATTGGTGTTGCTACTCCACTTTGTGTATATGCTGCATTACCCTCTGCATATGGCTCAACATGTTCATCTGGTATTGTGGAAAAGTTGAATGAAACCCAACCTGGTGATGTTTCTGTAGCTCCTGCATAGTCAGTTCCTGTAATGTCCTCATATGAATAAGCTGATGGCAATGCTATTCTAAAAGATGCGTCACTTGGTATATTAAAGTAAACTGTTGTTTTTGCATAATAGTTTGCTGAAACAGCAAAAACTATTGGTAAACCAAGCAAAAAAATTAATAACAAGTTTAATTTTTTTATTCTTATTTTCATAAGTTTCTCCTTAATAATTATTAACTTTCTTTAATAAATTATTTTTCGGCCTTAAAAAAGACTACACCTCTGTTGAGTTATGTTCGAAATATCTTTCATGAGATCCTGCCGCAGCACCATCTTCTACATCAGCATATATCCAACATGAAAGAGCTTGATTTTGGTTTACTATTCCTATTGTATTCCATCCTGATTGTGAAAATGTATAATTATCTGTTGAATTATCAAATCTCAGTGTGACACCAGAAACAGAAGCGTTTATCCTGACCTGCCATATTTCATTTACATTTCCAGTATTATAGAATTTCCATATTCCATATGTTGAGTTTTGACAATAATTTGTATCATGTACACATGCACTAACATTATACTCTGGAAAATCTGTAAAGTTAAAATCAAGTTCTGTTGTCACAACTCCTGGCGAAGATGATGTTGCTGTATAATTTGTTAATTGATTGGATGGATTTACCATTTCTATGTTAAATGTTGTATCTGCTTCTGCCCCATGACTTATATTTAAAGAGCAC
>CAYLUO010000044.1:0-3659 GCA_964386885.1 uncultured archaeon | reverse complement strand
GAAGAGGGTATGAAAAAATATATATTAAATTACGAATTAGCTAAAAATTTAGATTTTTGTTTTTTTGATAGAGGATTTCCTGAGGCACCTGCTTATTTAAGATTTATAGGTGTAAATATTCCTAAAAAAATTTTAGATTTATGTAAAAATTATAAATATAATAAAAATGTTTTTTTAATTGAATTGCTCGAAAAATCTAAATATAATAATCCAAAAGAGCATGGTAATTTTACATGGGAACAAACATTAAAATATCACGATTTAATAAAAAAGACATACAAAGAATTTGGATATAATACTATTTCTATACCCACTCTTAGTATTGAAGATAGAGCAGATATGATTTTAAGTCATATTGAATAATTAAATATTATATCCTAAAGGGAAAGTAGTCTAGCTTGGTCTAGGACTCCAGCTTAGGGTGCTGATAACTCGGGTTCAAATCACGGCTTTCCCATAATCTAAAATTTAAATCTAAATTCACAATATAGTTAATATGCTAATTGGTAGAATAGTTGGAAAAACTTCACCTGAAAAATTTCAATTTGAAGTTTCTGCTTTAATTAAAAAAATGGATTTTGTTGCGACAAGAGACACTGAAAGACATTGGATATTAGGAAGAGTCGAAGGAATATATCAGGATGGTTCCAAGACTGTTGCAAATGTTTCTGTTATAGGATACACTAATAAAAGAGGGCAAGTTAGCATGCCTAAGCTTCCATTTAAACCAGGTTCTTTTATTTACAAGGCAGATGATGGATTAATAAAAAAAGTTCTAGGACTAAAATTAGCAGGACTATATATTGGTTTATTAGACGGGTCAGAAAACCTTAAAGTTCATTTAGACCCAAAAAAATTAGTCACAAAGCACTTAGCAGTATTAGCAAAAACCGGAACTGGAAAATCATATTTTGTTTCTGTAATTCTTGAGGAATTTATGGAAAATAAGATTCCAGCAGTTATTATAGATCCACATGGTGAATATCTAACACTCCAACATGAAAACAAGAGACAAGACGAAGTTAATTATATGCCAAGATTTGATGTAAAGCCAAAAGGATATAAAAAAGAACTGCAATTGTTTTCTCTTGAAAAGAATCTTGTTGAAGGAGCTAAAAAACTAAAATTTAATGGAAAGTTTGGTTATCAAGAATTATTTGAAATGTTGCCTTTTAGACTAACAGGAAATCAATTAAATGTATTATATTCTGTTATAAGAGATATTGATGAACATGGATACACATTAGATGATCTAAGAAAAAAAGTAGAACATTCAACAAGCAGAGCAAAATGGGGAGTTCTTTCTGTCCTAGATTTTTTAAGATCTGTAAATTTATTTGATACTTCAAGATTCATACGGCCAGAAGATTTGGTTAAAAGAGGAAAAATAAGTGTTATAAACCTAAAGGGAATAGAACCAGATGTTCAGCAATTAGTTACTTTCAAAGTAGCGAAAATGTTATTTGAAGCAAGAAAACATAACAGAGTGCCGCCATTTTTATTTGTTGTAGAAGAAGCACAAAATTTCTGCCCTGAAAGAGGATTTGGCGAAGCAGTAAGTTCTAGAATACTAAGAACAATAGCATCAGAAGGAAGAAAGTTTGGAATGGGCTTGACTATAGTAAGCCAGAGAGCAGCAAGAGTTGACAAAAACGTCTTATCCCAATGTAATACTCAGGTTTTCCTAAGAGTAAATAATCCAAATGATCTTAAGGCAATTGTAGATTCTATGGAAGGAGTAACTCATGGAATTCTTAGCCAAATAAAAACATTACCAATAGGAACAGCTGTTGTAACAGGATTAATAGACCAGCCACTTATAGTTGACATTAGAATAAAAAGAAGCAATCATGGAGGTACATTAGCTGTACCAACAAGAAAAATTGAGGAAGAAGAAGGAGACAAATTATATTTTTATCCAAAATTCTTAGAAGAAGACATTAAAAAAAGTATAAGGAAAAAGTTAGAGCAATTCAAATTAGTTTATTATCCTTTGTGGAGATTAAAATGTAAATTCTCAACACCAGAAGGAGAAAAAGTAGATAATATATTCATAGATGGAATGAGTGGCGAGTTAGTTTTTTCAAAGAATGATGCAATTGTAAGAACAAATGGTTTACCAAATCTACTAAGACTAGATATGAAGAAAAAAGCAGTTCTATTATTCTTAACAACATATGGAATGTCATCTTCTGGTATAATATCAAAGAAATTGAAAATGTCAGAATCCGGCCTAAATAATATATTGATAGATTTAGCGAGACAGGATTTGATTAAAAAAGAAAAAGATAATTTCAAGAGCAATCTAGAATTGAATTTTGGAGAAATAATCGAAAATCAAATAACAGAATCTACTGTAAACTATAAATATAGCGGAGATATGCTTGATTTTAATGTAACAGAACAAGACACAAAAAAAGTATTGGATTTATTCAGACCAAATGCATTTGAAAGAAAAAAATGTTATTATCCGTATTGGTTTATTTTTTATGATGATGGAAATGTTGATATAGTAGATGCATTAACAGGTAAAAAGGATAAAATCTTGATGAAAAGCGAGATTCTTGATAACCTAAGTATTTAAGACTATTTTTATTAGATAAATTATATAATTTATTAGGCTCCCATAGTCTAGTCCGGTCAAGGATACGAGCTTCTCGAGCTTGAAACATGGGTTCAAATCCCATTGGGAGCATTATGAGAATTATAGACATACTAGCAACAGTATCAATTCTGGTAATTATAGTCATATCAGCCCTTTTCGCGGCTGATTATATAAGTTCTGAAACGTTCATAAAATATTTCACTAAATTTTTCCTAAAACTTTTGATACCTTTTGAATTTGGTTTCGTATTTATAATCAAATATGGAATAATAGGACTAGTGGCTCTACTTTTACTTATATACATCTTAAGAAAGAATTTTTAAGTTTCTTTTTTATTATCTTATTATGAAATTTACAGATGATTTAAGCAGAATATTCACACAAGAAGAATCCAATATATTAGTTCTAGGAGTTCCTTTAGGAAAACATGGAAAAGAATCATTGAAAAGATTAAGAAATATCAGCAATTATGTTGAACCATTTGATATTGAGAAAAAAAGGAATCTATTTCATAATATTAGAATTACAGATATTGGAGATGTAAAATTAGAAAATCTATCAAAAAAAACAAAACAAATAATAGAAAAAAAGAAAATCCCTTTAATTCTTGGTGGTGGACATTTACTTTCTCTATATAGTTTTCAACCATTCCAAAACACAAAATTAATTGTTTTTGATGCTCATGCTGATTTGAAACAAGAATTCGATGATGAAAAAATTAGAAGTTTAGATTATATCAAAGGAAAGAAATTCAGCAAAACAACAAATGATGCAACATGGCTTAGAAGAGTTTTCGACGACAAAAAACCTGATGTAGTTATAATTGGTTTAAGATCTTGTGAAGAATATGAATTAGAATTTATGAAAAAAAATAAAATAAAATATTTCACACCAAACAAAATGCAAAACATAAAAAAAGAAATAGAAAAATTCACAAAAAATTCAAAAGTTTACATAAGCTTAGATTTAGATGCATTTGATCCAGGAATTGCTCCAGGAGTTGATCAAGCAGAACCAAATGGAATAAATTTCAAACAATTTTCAGAAATTATAA
>CAYLUO010000043.1:0-3713 GCA_964386885.1 uncultured archaeon | reverse complement strand
AAATTAATCCAAATCTTACAAACTACAAAATGCAAACCAAATGTACAAAACAAAGAAATTATTATTATTTGTAAAAAATGTAAGTTAGCTTATCCTATTCTTGACGATGTTCCTGATATGCTAATAGATGATGCTTGGAAGCTTGAAAAAGCTGAGAAATCAGGTTTTAAGCACAATCTGAAACTTTAATAGATATTCTTAAATACAATTAATAAAAAGTGTTAATGATGTTAGACCTTGGATTTGCTAGTGGAATAGAATTATGGATTGCTTTAGGAACAGGATTAGCAGCACTTGTTTTAATTTTATATGCAATCGAATTAAAGCATACAGCAAAAGAAATAGAAAAATGGTTTGATGATATAAAATTTGATGAATGGCTCAAGAAAAAGAATGGTGAAAAAGAAGAGGATTAAGCCGAGGTGGCAGAATCTGGTAATGCGCTGGACTTGAGTCTAAATATAATAATGAAAGAAATCCAGTGGGCTTCGGCCCTTTAGGGTTCAAATCCCTACCTCGGCGCTTTAGAAATCTAATCTCCTTTGACAAATAAATTACAATGACAATGTCCCATTTCTTTTATCTCATCTTTATGCCAAAAACAAGGACAAATCTTTTTTCTATCTTCCTCTTCATTTCCAGTTAAAGGTCTGCATGGGCAATATCTAAATCCATGTTCTTTTTCGTTTCTTAATAAACTATCAAGAAGAGCATTAACTATCTGCTCATTTGGATTTAGTTTAAATCCTTGAGATTTTGCATAATCTTCAGATAATTTTCTTAATTCCTCTTTATTCATCTAATTCCAACTCTTCTCTTAATCTTTTTTCATTAAAACCAATTATAACTTCTCCATCTATTTCTGTTACTGGAACTCCTGTTTGGCCACTTATTCTTATCATCTCTCGTGCTGCTTCATGGTTTTCTTGTACATTTATGTCCTCAAATTCTATTCCATGCTCTCTTAAAAAATTCTTTGTCATAGTACAAAACGGACATGTTGATGTTGAATATACTTTTACTTTTTTCATACCATGACTTTTAGAATTAGACATTAAAATAGTTTTCTAAGAAACTAACCCTTTAATAATATCTGCTCTTGCCACTATACCAATTACTTTACCTTTATCATCTACAACAGGAAGTCTGTTTACATCATCTTTTTCTATTATATCAGCTATTTCTATCAGAGTAGCGTCTGATTTTATTGTAACAACATTTTTTGTCATCACATCTCCTATTTTTGTTCTTGTTATTTTTTTTAATTCTTTTTTAAAATCAATATTTTTCTTTTCCAATTGTACAAATAACAAAAGAAAACAGGAAATCCCAGGAGAATATATCATTGGTAATTTTGATAATTTTATATCAATAAATCTTATTATATCAGAAGCGCTTATTATGCCAATTACTTTATTTTTTTCTACAACTGGTGCTCCAGATATATCTTTCTTGGCAAATATCTTGGCAACATTGAATATGGAATCATCAGGAGAAAAAGAAATGACTTTTTTATTCATTATTCCCTTTGCAGTTTTCATATAGATATTTTGGATTACAACATTAAAAATATAAATTTAAGAATTTTATTGTTGTATATGACCGATTCAGATAATTTTGAAATACTATTGAATAAACTCTATGAAAAAAGACAAAGCTATACTTTTTGGGAAAATTTGCCTCATAATCTTGATTTTTTATATTTAGATAAAAAATATAACAATATTCCTATAGGAATTTATGATGGTTCTGTATATTGTATAGGAGGTCATGTGAAGAATATAATAATGGAAAAAAATGGTTTGGGTTTATTTGGATATCCCTTTTATTTATTTCTATCAAAAATCTATTCGTCAGAACTAGAAAAATGGGAGATTCATCTTCTAAAACAGTTTTGTCTAAAAAAGCCTGTAAAAACTAATTATTGGCTACGTATAATTCCAAAAATAGATATTATAGAAGATGTTAATGAAAAAAAATATAAAAGAGTATTAGGTGTATCAAAAGTTTTACTTAATTTAAAAAAAGATTTTAAAAAACTAATAAATCAAAGAAGATTATTAACAGAAAAAATATATAATACAAAAAATCTTAAAATTTTAACTGATACTCTAAATCATGAAATAGACATTCAAGTAGAAGCTAAAAAACTGAAATATAATATTGATTTATAAAAATTTTATTCTACTCCAGCTCCAACATCAATATCTTTTTCTGGTTGAACCAAGACTACTTTTCCAGCCTTTACTGCTGCTAATATCATTACTTCTGATTTTTCTCCCATTAATGTTGCAGGGTCTAGATTTGTCACAAAAACGAATTTCTTGCCTTGTATTTCTTCTGGTTTATAATATTTCTTTAGTCCAGCAACAGCCTGTTTCTTTTCTCCGCCAATATCTACTTGCATTTTAAATAAATTGTCAGACTCTGGTATTTCTTCTACCTTTTCGACTACTCCAACTCTCATTTTAATATTTTTAAATTCTTTAAAACTTACCATATTATCTCCTCTTTTATCTAATAATTACAATTATTTAAGTTTTTTTAATTGTTTTTCTATTTCCTGGTCTTCTATTTTCTTAAATAATATCTCTGGTTTGTTTATTTTATGACCAGATTCTATTTGCTTTATATTCTCCCATTCTATTTTTTCCTTTACATTCAAGTGTCCTAACAATTTCTCACATGAATCTGGTAAAAATGGATATAATAAAACTGCTAATGTCTTGACAGCATTTATACATAAATACAAACATGTCTGATCTTTAGTTTTCCATGGTTCTTTGCCTTGAAAATATTGATTGCAATAATCAGAAAATTCTAATATCTTTTTCAATGCCCTGTCAAATTCTAATTTTTCTATTAATTCTCCAACTTCTTTATTTATTGATTTAATTTTTTGTTCAAATTCTTTATCTTTTTCATCAAACTCTTTTGGTTCTGGAACAATACCATCAAACTTAGATGAAACAAAAGTTAGAGTTCTATGTATGAAATTTCCAATGTTAGCTACTAACTCATTGTTTATTTTTGCTTGAAATTCTTTCCAGTTAAAATTCATATCATCTTGTGAATATTGAGTTATAACAGTTAGATAATATCTTGAATAATCTGAAGGAAAACTTGATATGAAATCATTTATGCTAATATACCAATTCCTACTTTTTGAAAATTTCTTTCCTTGTAACAATAAGTGCCCTCTTACTGGAATAAATTCTGGCAGTTTATATTCTTTTTCAGCTAATCTCATTGCTGGTAAGAATAGATAGTGATGATAAACTATGTCTTTTCCAATAAAATGATAAATATCAGCAGAATTCCAAAATTCTTTATCTTTTTGTTTTAAGACGTATGTGATATAACACAAATGATTGTCAAACCATCCGTATAGAACTTTATCTTTATCTAATGGTATAGGAACTCCCCATGAAATATCTCTTGTAATGTCCCAATCCTTTAATCCATCTTTTATCCAATTCAATACATAATTTTTTACTTCTTTTTGTAAATTTTCATTTTCTTGTAGCCATTGTTCTAATTGGCTTGAAAGCTCTGATAATTTGAAAAAATAATGATTGGTTTTTTTAAGAATTGGTTTTGATTTACATATAGCACAGTGCGGATCTATTATATTTTTTGTTTCAAATACTCTACCACATTTTTCACATCCATCAGAATATTGATCTTCAGCTCCGCAATAAGGACATTTCCCC
>CAYLUO010000042.1:0-3717 GCA_964386885.1 uncultured archaeon | reverse complement strand
AGGAGAAGTTAAAATAATATTATCAGAAAACGAGTTTGTACCAATTTATACTTTTAAGACACCTGCTATAGAAAAAGGAACTTTAGCATTATTAGATAAAATAAAAGAAAGAGTTATAGCAGAAGTTCCAGTAAAAGCAACAGAATTAGCAGATCCAACATCATTGGAAATAAGAAGAAAAAAATTCTATACAAAAGCATTTGATTTATTAGATAAAGAATTACCAGACTTGGATGCAAACCAAAAACAATTTCTTGCAGGTATGTTAGTTAATGAAATGGTAGGGTTAGGTAAATTAGAAATATTTCTTTCAGATGCAAATTTAGAAGAAATAGTTGTTAATAATTCTGAAGAACCTATTTGGGTTTATCATAGAAAGCATGGTTGGTTAAAAACAAATATTACTATAGATTCTGAAACACAAATACAAAATTATTCTTCAAGCATTGGTAGAAAGGTTGGAAGACAAATAACAACATTAGATCCTTTGTTAGATGCTAATCTTATAACTGGTGATAGAGTAAATGCAACTTTGTTTCCAATCTCTACAAAAGGAAATACAATAACAATTAGAATGTTCAGAAGAAAACCATGGACAATTACAGATTTTGTCAATAATAAGACAACAGATATTAATATTGCAGCTTTACTTTGGTTAGCAATACAATATGAAATGAATATTATTGTTTCTGGTGGTACAGGAAGTGGTAAAACTTCTTTACTAAATGTTTTGGCGCCATTCATTCCTACAAATCACAGGATCATAAGTATAGAAGACACAAGAGAAATTAAACTACCAAGATTTTTACATTGGATACCAATGACAACTAGAGAACCAAGCCCAGAAGGCAAAGGAGAAATAAGCATGTTAGATCTTTTGGTAAATAGTTTGAGAATGAGACCAGACAGAATAATAGTGGCAGAAATAAGAAGACAAAGACAAGCAGAAGTTTTATTTGAAGCAATGCATACTGGTCATAGTGTATATTCAACATTGCATGCAGATACAAGTGATCAAACATATAGAAGATTAATTAATCCACCTATTGATGTTCCTGAAACACTTATGGAAGCATTAGATTTACTTGTAGTTATGTTTAGAGATAGAAGAACAGGTATAAGAAGAATTTATGAAATTTCAGAAATAGTAACTCCAATAGATCCAAATAAAAAAGGAACTCCAATAAGAATGCTTTATAGATGGGATGTGAGAACAGACAAAATAAAAAAATATCAAAGAAGTCAGACCTTTATGAAAAAATTAAAAATGCATACTGGTATGACAGATCAAGAAATAAGAAGAAATATAGAAGAAAAAAGGAAAATATTGGATTGGTTAATCAAGAAAAATGTTAATACAGTTGATGGTGTTGGAAAAGTTGTTGCAGAATATTACAGAGATCCAAAAAGAGTTTTGGATATAGTAAGAAAAAATGGAAAAGTAGAATTAATAGTTCCTAAAGAATTATTAAAAGGTTAAATTAATGCAAAGAATACCATTTGTAACTTTACCATTGTCTAAAGCTAAAAAAATAGCTAAACCATTTTATGGTATAGGTAGCAGGCTCTCGAAATTATTTCCTGGTCTTGATGCAAATCTTGATAATATAGATTTTGATATAAATGCAAGAGAATACTCAACAATAGCATTTATGTTTTCTTGCTTTTGGACAGCAATTATTTTCGCTTCATTATTTTCAATTTATCAATTTATGCAACTATCATCAACTTTTCTTCTTATTACTATTTTAATGTCTGTCACAACATTTTTTGTAAGTTTCTTTTACATTTCATTATATCCTAAACTTATGATTTCAAAAAGAACAAAAGAAATAGAAAAAAATATAATATTTGCACTAAGACATTTACAAGTTCAGGTCAAATCAGGAGTTTCTTTATTTGATGCATTAGTTTCTGTTTCTAAAGGAAAATATGGAATTATATCAAAAGAATTTGAAACATGTATTAAAAAAATATCTACAGGATCATCAGAAACAAAAGCATTAGAAGAATTAACTTTAAAAAATCCATCACTTCATTTCAGAAGAGTTATATGGCAAATAACAAATGCAATAAAATCTGGAGTTGATATAGGAAATATTTTGGATAATATAGTATCTAATCTTTCTTATGAACAAAAGGTTGCTATAAGAAAATATGGTTCACAATTAAATCCATTAGCAATGATGTATATGATGGTGGCAGTAATCATGCCAACTTTAGGTATTACATTTTTAGTTATTTTATCATCATTTACTGGAGTTGCTATATCAAAAATGATGTTTTTACTAATATTAGTTGTTTTAGCAGTGTTTCAATTTTCATTTTTAGGAATTGTTAAAAATAGAAGACCATCAGTGGAATTATGAAAATATATGATATAATATTCAGAAAAAGCCCATCACAATATAAAGAATGGGTTAAAAAACATTTGGTTTATTCAGAGTTCACTATCTCTGCAGAAAGGTATATAGGATTTTCAATATTTTTTGGAATTGCATTAGGAATTTCTATTGGTTTATTTTTATTTTTACTTAATTTAGTTAGTCTTAGTATAATTTCAATTGCTGCATTGTCATTATTTATTATATTTTTTGTTTCTATGAATGCTGTTCTTGTTGTAGTATCAGACAATAGAACAAAATTTGTAGATGAGATTCTGCCAGATGCTTTAAGATTAATTGCATCAAATCTGAAATCTGGCCTAACTCCTGATAGAGCTCTTTTGCAAGCAGCAAGAAAAGAGTTTGGTCCTTTGGAAAAACAAATAAAAAGAGCTGCAAAAAAAACAATTGCAGGAGATTCATTAGAAGATGCTCTTAGAATTATACCTGAAAACATAAATTCAAAAATTTTAGAAAGAAGTATAGATCTTCTTAGAGAAGGAGTATTACGAGGAGGAAATATGTCTGATCTTTTAAATGGATTAGCAGAAGATATAAGACAAACAAAAATACTTAGAAAAGAAATTCAGGCGCAAGTAACAATGTATATTATATTTATTTTCTTTGCAGTAGGAATAGGATCACCACTTTTATTTGGTATTTCATCTTATCTTGTAGAAACAATGAGAGAATTAGGCGGAATAGCAGATGTACATCAAGTATTCAGTAGTAGTTTAAAAGTAATGAGTTTTCAAGGAATAAAAATAGAGCCACAATTTCTCAAATTATATGCTTTAACTTCAATAGCTGTTACTTCATTTTTTGGAGCAATTTTAATAGGATTAGTCCAAGAAGGATCTGAAAAAGCTGGAATAAAATTTATTCCAATTTTATTATTAATTAGTATTAGTATCTTTTTCCTAGCAAGATTTACTGTTGTAAGGCTTTTTGGTGTAATTGTTTAAAAAAAATATTTAATAGGAGTAAAACCAAAGAATATTAGGAGAATTTATATGAAGAAAGGACAATCCGCAATGGAATATTTAATGACATATGGATGGGCAATTTTAATTGTCATTGTAGTAGTAGCAGCATTATATGGAATGGGAGTCTTTAGTCTGAAGGGAGGAGTAGCTTGTAGTCCATGTTTCTCATATTTCGCATTTGTAGATTATGCAGATGGGACACTTATGGTTAGAAATGGTGCACAAATAATAGACTCAATAAATGTTACTGGTGGAACACCTGATGTAACTGCAGCTGATCCAGGAGACGATATAACAATTACAAGCGTAAGCACAACAGGAGACGTAGACATAACAATAACATATGA
>CAYLUO010000041.1:0-3778 GCA_964386885.1 uncultured archaeon | reverse complement strand
CGACAACTAAAAACAATTGAACATTAATAATAAAATACTTTTCCTATTTTTTGATTTTCTTTCCAATTATATATATAACAACAAGTACTATACCTAAGCCAAATACTATCAAAAACTTATTTGTAAATACAGCAAGTATTTTATCAACAAATGAAGATGCAAATAACGCTTCTTCAGGCAATTTTGATAAAATTATTTTCTTTATTACTCCAACAAACAAAAACGGAATACCAATGAAAATGCATGATACCCCGATATTTTTAATTCCGTTTAAAATTCCTGAAGATAATAGAATAATAACTGCTGTCAATATTGTCAAAATAAAGAGATATTTTAAATTTTTTTGTAAGAAATTATGAAAATAATTTGAAAATAATAACCATGGTTTACTTTCTGTATCAGATTGTTTCCAAAGAGTTAAGAAATCACCAGTATATTCTTTATAGTAAAGTTGATCAAACATATTTTTTGAAAATAAATTTACAAACCCCTGATAATTAGATGCTGCTTTAACATCACTGCATTCTAACGTTATAGATGATATTTCAATAGGACTATCGCCTTCACCTAATGGAATTTCTACTGTACCTGTTTGAGAAATATCACATTGTTGCACTAAAGCGTCATAACTCATTTGCATTTCTGTTTCGTTTCCTTCAGTTGTTAGTGCTTTACCAAAAAGATCACTCATAATGGGTTGCAAAGTATTATAATCAGTTAATTCTAACAGGCCATAACCTAAAAGTAGGAATGATAATGAGATACAAAATATAAGAGTAAATATAATTAAACCAAGTTTTTTTAGTATTCCTTTGATTGACATTATTTATATTTTGATTTTTGCTATTTTATTAATTTTAATATCTCATCTGCATTCATTTTTGCATGATCAAACTCTTGCTCTTCTGGCTCATCTCTTCTTATTATTTTTACTGTACACTGAGTCAATTCAGAACAAACAAAAGCATAATGTCTTTGAACTTCTTGCTCTAATTTTATTCCTTTTATATCCAAAGCAGCAGATCTTTGTCTTCCCAATTCTTTTATATCTTTTTGTCTTCTTTGTAAAATAAATTCTGGTTTGTATTCTAAAAGAACAATTATATCAGGTTTTATTACATCTAAAGCAAATGTTGGTAGACCAGGATAAAATCCTTCAGGTTTTGTAAGGAACATGTTTGTATCTATTATAGTATTTTCTTCAAGATCATTTTTTATTTGTTCAAAAGCCTGTTTTTGTAATCCAACATAATCTTGTTTTCTTATTGCTTGATCAGCTTCATCTCTTTTTAATCCTTTTTCTTTGAAGATTTTTTCAAAATAATCTCCGACTTTTATAACTTTTATTGGCTTTTGTTTTGTAACAAATTCTATTACTTTAGATTTACCAGCTCCTTTTACACCTGATATTACAATTATCATTTTGATACCTCCATGATCATTTTATATGGGCCTAGTCGGATTTGAACCGACGACCTCGTGGTTAAGAGCCACTTGCTCTACCATGCTGAGCTATAGGCCCAAGTGGGCCGAGCAGGATTCGAACCTGCGACCAATGGCTTAAAAGGCCACTGCTCTACCATGCTGAGCTACCGGCCCAATTTGGTTAATAAATTTTGACATCTTTCCTTTAAATTTTTATCTATTTGGACTAAAATAAATCCCTTTTCCATAAATCCATATAACACAATTGTGCTTTCATTGGCTTCTATTATAATAGGCAATACAGCTAAATCTTCTTCTCCATCAACTTTAATTTTTATTCTATTATTTTTTGTCAGTGAAGATTTTATTGCATTCCATAACTCTTCTGTTATATTGCTTTTTGGATTTTCCACTTGAATTTCTTCTGCATCAAATTCATCCAAAGTTTTCTTAATATCTTGTGTTATTGGTTTTCTGTTTTGTTTTTCATCAAAGATAATTATATCGGGTTTTATATTATTTTTAATCAACTCAGAACTAATAACATCTCCAACAGATATGATTTTTTTATTTTTTATAATATCGCTTATCTGATCAACAGATGTATATAATTTTCCATAAGGTTTTCTAAATTCTGGTTTCAATTCTTCAGAAATAATATACCCACTTAATACAAACTACCTCTTTTTCCTATCTCCATGTAAATCTCTAGTCTGCCAATTATATCTTTTTATCTTGGATGATTCCCCAAATCCACACGCAGAACATTCTCTTTTTCTTATATGATAAGATTTTTTACCACAGCGTCTACATATGACATGAGTTCTCTTCTGGTGTTTACCAAAACTGGTAGTTCCTTTAGTCATCTAACTCACTCAGGAGAAGCATATAATATATTGTCGCCCCTTATTAGTATTGTTCCAAGTTTTTTCTTGTTTTCTCCCTGAATTTCTATATTTTCCAGCCATAGATTCAAATGTAAATCCAGAGCCTTCAAAGTTCCTGAAATTTCTTCACCATTTTTTAATTTTAAAAAAACTTTTTTTCCTTTTGCTCTATCTAGCGCATCAATTGGTCTATCTACCATTGTTTTCACCTTTAATTAGCATTAATGTCTTTAATATTTAAAACTTACTTTTTTATTTAAAGTAAAAAATTATTAAATGATAGTATGCCTATAAATGAATTTAATTTAGTAAGACATGAATTGATAGGATTAAGAGTAGAAGTAATTAAATGCACTAACAAAAAAAATATAGGATTAAAAGGAACAGTAACAGACGAAACTTATAATATATTAAAAATAGAAACAAAACAAGGAGAAAAATCAATTCCAAAAAACATAACAGTATTTAAATTTACTCTACCAAATGGAAAGAATGTGAAAGTCAATGGTAAATTGCTTGTAGCAAGGCCAGAAGACAGAATTAAGAAAAAACAACCAAAATGGTAATATGAAAAAAGAAATTGGTTATAATATAAAGCCACCAGAAAAGGAATGTAGTGATAAAAATTGTCCATTTCATGGTAATTTATCACTTAGAGGAAAGATTCTAAAAGGAACAGTAGTTTCTGATAGAATGCAAGGAAGTGTGGTTGTTGAAAGAACATATTTGCATTATTTGCCAAAGTATGAAAGATATGAAAGACGTCATACAAGAATAAGTGCACATAATCCTCCATGTATTAATGCTAAAAAAGGAGATAAGGTAAAAATTGCTGAATGCAAGCCTTTAAGTAAAACAAAACATTTTGTTGTAGTTGAGTTGATGAAAAAATGAAAGGAGTAAAAGCTAAAGTAACAAGAGCTATTCCAACAGGAGCAAAAATAGAATGTGCAGACAATACTGGAGCCAAAGAACTACAAGTAATATCAGTTATTGGATATAAAGGAAGAAAAAGAAGATTAGGTTCTGCTGGTGTTGCCGATATAATTGTTTGTTCTGTAAAAAAAGGAACACCAAAATGGAAAAAACAAGTTGTGAGAGCAGTTATAGTAAGACAAAAAAAAGAATATAGAAGACCTAATGGACTAAGAGTGAAATTTGAAGATAATGCAGCAATTTTAGTTGGTGAAAGAGGAGCGCCACAAGGGTCCCAAATAAAAGGTCCTATTGCAAAAGAAGTTGTTGAAAGATTTCTTACAATAGGTAAAATTGCAAATATAGTGGTATAAATGAAATTGAAAGAATTTTTAAAACCAAATTTAGGAAAAATAATAATATTTTTTATTATTTTATTGATATGGTCATTTATACCTTTATTACCATATCTTATGCAAGCTAAATGTTTAAACTGTTCACAAAAATTATAATTTAATAGAATAAATTTGATCATTTTGAGATATAAAAAT
>CAYLUO010000040.1:0-3796 GCA_964386885.1 uncultured archaeon | reverse complement strand
ACAATAGAAATAGTTTCTGAATCAACAACTACAATTTATCCAACTACTACAACAACTCTAGATGGAGATGAATTGGAAGAATGTCCATATGAATGTTGTATTAATGAGATTTATTATGAAGATGAATTTTGTCCTTCTGGTTATGAATGTGCTAATAATGAATGTGTTGAAAGTGGGAAAAGTAGTAATAAAGGATTGATAATTGTTGGGGTTTTAATAATTCTTATAATTGCCGTGGTTGCATTTTTTGTTATAAAGAAAGGATCAAAAGAAGAAGAAACAGAATTCTTCAGAAGATTTAAGTAATGAAAATTAAATTTATTATATGCCTGCTGCTTGGTTATATGTAATTGGTGGAATTGTAATAGGCATTCTTATTTTTGTTATTGGTTATCATTTGGTTTCTATTTCTATAAATCAAGCACAAAAACAAACTGCATTGTCTAATTTTAATGATCTGCATACAGATATACAAATGGTTTGTTTCCAGGAGATCAATAATTCTATGTTGATTAGATCACAAGTCCCAAGTTCTGTTAGAGTTCTATATGCAACTGAAGATAAAGATACTCCATTAGATACAGTTGTTGATAAGATACAAAATAGGGAATATTCTTCTGGACATTATCTTTGTATGCAATTTAAAGAAGAACAAGAATTAAGATGCCAGAAATTAGATTGTCTTACAATAATTCCATATACTGGTTCATTACCAAAAGAATTAGATATACAACTAATGGTAAAAAAAATATTGGGTAAAGCTCCTGTAAAAGAATATCAGTTAGAAATTAAGAAAATTTCGGGCGACCAAGTTTCTGTTTCTATTGGAGAAGAAATATCACCAATTCCAACAACTATTCCACCTACTATTGTTCCCACAACAGAATCAACAATACCAATTGAAGGATTCTAATATTATTTTTATTGTAAAAATTGTAATGATTAATAGGTGTAATTTTGTATAGCAAGGCGGTCGCAACTGAGATGCTATTAACAATTGGTGTATTGATAGCGGTAGGAATTGCTATGATACAAATAAAATCAGTTTTCTATGGAGAACAAGATATTTCCAAAGAAGAAGTTGTAAATCAATTTGCAAGAGATATTGATAGTATAATAGATAAATGTTCTTCAACAACTGGAGATGCGTCTTTTGATTATAAACCATCCATAAAAAAATACAAACTTGAAATAAAAGATAATGTTGTTTTTATACAAGATAAGCTAACTAATAAAACTGCACAATTTGCAAAAGTTAATGTAAAGTTAAAAGATACTATAGTGATTGATTCAAAAACAATTCACATATCTAAAATCGAAAACAATGTCTTTATACTTGGTAGATGTTTAGAGGGTGGAGAAGAATGTTCATCAAATTTTGTTTGTTGTAATAAATATTGTTGGGGTGATCCAATATTTATTTGTCAAGAACAATGTGCTGATAATGATGTAAGAGCAGCTGATGATGAATCTTGTTGTTCTGGGTTCCTAAATAAAACAACTGGATTATGTGACGTTGCTCCATTCTGTCCTTCAGGTAGAGTTTGTGTTGGAGCACCTGAAGCAGAAATAGTTGGTGGTGAAGATTGTTGTCCTATATACAAACCAGTTTGTACTGGTGGACATTGTTGTCCTAGTGATAAACCAAAATGGTGTAATAGTCCAACAAGTGGAGATTCAAGATGTATGAATGAAAGTGAATATGATAATGATTGTGAAAGTATTGGTATTTGTAGTGGACCTTTACCAGATCATTTTGATTGGAGAAATGTTGACGGTAAGAATTGGATGTCGCCTGTGAAAGCGCAAGGTTCCTGTGGAAGTTGTTGGGCTTTCGCTGCAGTTGGTTCATTAGAAGGTACTTATAATATTGAATATGGAGATTCTAATATAAATCCTGATCTGTCAGAACAAAATTTAGTTTCAAGTTGTTGTTCTGCAGGAGATTGTGAGGGAGGTTGGCATAATTCTGCATTTATGTATATAAAAGGAAATGGGATTGTAGATGAAAGTTGTTTCCCATATCAATCAAGTAATTGTATATCTGGAAGAACTTGTCTTTGTAGATGTGAAAATGGTATATGTTCCAAACCATGTTATTGTGAATTATGTTCAAATCCATATATGAAAATTAAATTGAATGATTTCTATCACATAGCTGGTATAGATAATATAAAAAGAGCATTGGTATGTCATGGACCATTAGCGGTTGCTTTGAGTATGAGAGTTTGGAATTCAGGAAGTTATAGTTGTGTACCAGCAAGAGCAGATCATGCTGTAGTAATTGTGGGGTACGACGATGGTGGTGGCTATTGGATTATTAGAAATAGTTGGGGATCAAACTGGAATGGAGATGGTCATTTCAAAGTAAAATATGGTGAATGCCATATAGAAGAATATGCTTGGTCTGTATATAATTTAAGTGGTTAAAAATAATATAGGTGAAATATAAATGAATTATATGAAAAATGGTTTGATTTTATTTTTTATCTTAATATTATTTGCTAAATTATGTTCAGGAATAATAATGAATCCTTCTTCAAGTTATTGTGAAGAATTAGGATATACTTATATTATATCAGAGACAGATGAAGGTGAATTAGGAATGTGTGAATTTCCTGATGAATCCTCTTGCGAGGCATGGAATTTTCTACAAGGAAAATGTGGAAAAAAATATAGTTATTGTATTCAAGAAGGATATGAAATGAAAACTATAACTGATACTGAAAAATGTTCTTCTATATTTTCTACTGAATGTGCAGTTTGTATCCTAGAAGATGGAAGTGAAATAGAAGTAACAGAATTGATGGGATTGGATATAGATATTGGTAGTTGTGGAGATAATACTTGTATGATAGGAGAAAATTATGAAAATTGTCCTCAAGATTGTCCTTCTGGATCTGCTGATGGATATTGTGATGGTATAAAAGACGGTATATGTGATATTGATTGTGAAGAAAATGCTGACCAAGATTGTATAACAACTACAACTCAAATTACAACTACAACAATCCCAACTGAAAAAGCATCAAAAATCATTTGGTATATACTAGCAGGTGTTGTAATCATAGTATTAGTATTTTTCTTTATATATCAAATGAAAAATCAACCACAACAACAGTCTCAACAAATTTCTTATTAAACAAAAAATAAATAATAATAGATGTCAGAATCAAGTTTTTTTATAAAAGGAGTCTATTTAATTTTAATTCTTATAATTATAGCTTTTGTTATAAATCAAATCATGTCTTTGCACCTTTCTTCAACAGAACAACAAAAAGATATAGAATTAATAGAAAAATCTAATAATATTTTAGATACTTTAGCAGGAAATAATAATTGTTTAGCATATGAAGAACCTGCAACTGTTGAAGAAAAACATGTTGAATTGGCAACACACAGAGTTATTGATATAAATAAATTGGATGAATTTTCCAGACAATATTTTGATGTTGAACCAGAATGCGCAAAAGATTTTACTTATGGTTATAGAGTTGAAGTTGAAACTCTACCTGTAAATATTAGTTCTGTTGAAACTTCCAGAGGTGACAATGTATTTGGAGAAATATTAGAATTGATTGATGGCAAAAAGACTATGTTTATTATAGATTTATCAGGAAGTATGCTAGAACCAGCAGGCAAATGTGAAGAATATACTATTGCTGATACAAAGTTGTGTTGCTTGAAAAAATTCTTAATAGGATTTATTGAGGAAATGGACGAGCAAAGTGAACTTTCTGTGTTGCCATATGCATATGGAACATGTGAAAAAGATATATTATTAGATTTTATAAAT